>NZ_DATGCW010000252.1:0-10651 GCF_035311605.1 Saliniramus sp. | reverse complement strand
TGTTCTCAGCGCGCATTGCGCCGAATTTCCGGTATTCTGCCACCGGTCATGCCGCCTGTGGCAGCCGCAATGCGGCGGATACGTGTGTCTTCGTTCAGATTCGACCCAGCAATTCCTGCGCGGCCGCCTGCGGATCCTGCGTGGTGTTCAGCGAAGCGACGAACCGGCCCTGATCGTCCATGATGTAGACGAGCGCAGTATGGTCCATGGTGTAGTCACCGTCATCGAGCGGAACCCGGCGCTTGTAGGCCCGGAAGCTGCGCACCACCGCGTCGATCTCCTCATTCGTCCCGGTCAGCCCGATGATGCGGTCGTCGAAACTCTGGACATAGAGGCGCATGCTTTCGGGCGTATCGCGCTCGGGATCGACGGTGATGAACAAGGCATTCAGTTCGCGGCCCTCCTCGGCGGTGGCGCGCAGCACTTCCGAGATCTCGAACAGCTTGGTCGGGCAGACATCCGGGCAATGCGTGAATCCGAAGAAGAGCAGATGCGGCTCGCCGAGGAAATCGTCCTGCGTCACCCGGTTGCCGTCATGATCGGTCAGCGTGAACGGCCCGCCGACATCCGAGGTCGCCACTTCGCGCCCGCCGGGTGTCAGCGTCATGACGGCGACCACGCCGAGTGAAACAAGCCCGAACAGAAAGGCGACCAGCGGGATGGCGATGCGGCGGGCACGTTCGGACATGATCTTCCTCGATGATGGTGGCGAGTTGCTGAAAATGGCGACCTGCGGACCGGACGGCGCATCCGCAGCCCACCCGGCCCGCAATGCCTGTCTGCACCGGCTGCGTTCGCATCGCAATACGGCAAAATCCCGGCAGACGGCATGCGACCCCGGGTCGCCATCCGCCCCGGATGGGTCGCGCGGGTCCCCGGCAGTGTCTGCAGGCGATGACAGCAGGGCGGCTTGGTGGTATCGACATCGAACCATGAGTGAAGCCCGGCCCATCAGGCGCAGATTGCGCGCCCGCAAAGACCCTGTGGATCCTGCTGATAACGAATCGGCGCAGTGCCCGGCGCATGCCGAGGGTCGTGTCCGGCAGGCGCTGGCCGGTCGCCCCATTGTTCTCGTCGGTCTGATGGGCGCCGGCAAGAGCACGGTCGGGCGCCGGCTCGCGGCGCGCCTGGGCATGGTTTTTCGTGATGCCGACAACGAAATCGAGGCGGCTGCCGGGATGTCGATACCCGACATCTTCGCCGACTACGGCGAAGCGCATTTCCGCGACGGCGAGCGCCGGGTGATCGAAAGGCTGCTGCACGAGGAGAGAATGGTGCTCGCCACCGGTGGCGGGGCCTATATGGATGAAACGACCCGCGCGCGCATTCGCGCACATGCCGTTTCGGTCTGGCTGCGGGCCGATCTGGAAACGCTGATGCGCCGGGTCCGCAAGCGTTCCAACCGTCCGCTTCTGCAGAATGCCGATCCGGAAGGCGTCATGCGTCGGCTGATGGATGCACGATATCCGGTCTATGCGGAGGCGGATGTGGTTGTGGAATCCCGCGAAGGGCCGCATGAGAAGGTGGTCGAGGCCATCATCGCCGCACTCGACGCGCATCTCGCGGAATCGGGCGCGGATCATGGCGATGAAGAGTACGGATCAGGAGATGGGCAGGACGATGGGTGAGGCGGGGCAGAGGCACCGGATCGTGCAGGTTGCACTGGGCGATCGCAGCTACGAGATCGTCATCGGCAGGGAGTTGCTTGCGGGATCCGGGGCGCGCATTGCGGACCTGGGCGCGCGCGCGGCGGCGATCATCACCGATGAGCACGTCGGCGATCTGCATGCACCTGCCCTCGCCGCCATGCTGGCGGAGGCCGGCTTGCGGGTGACGACCATCAGCGTCAGCCCCGGTGAAGCTTCGAAAGCCTTCGCGACGCTGGAGCATGTCTGCGGCGCCATTCTCGATGCGCGCATCGAGCGCGGGGATCTCGTGATCGCGCTCGGCGGCGGTGTGGTGGGTGATCTCGCCGGATTCGCCGCCGCGATCGTGCGGCGCGGCATCCGCTTCGTTCAGGTGCCGACGAGCCTGCTCGCCCAGGTCGATTCCTCCGTCGGCGGCAAGACCGGGATCAACGCGCCTCAGGGCAAGAATCTGATCGGCGCCTTCCACCAGCCGAGCCTGGTGCTCGCCGATACCGGCCTGCTGGATACGTTGCCCCTGCGCGAAATCCGTGCCGGTTATGCCGAGACGGTCAAATACGGCCTGATCAGTGATCCCGACTTCTTTGCCTGGTGCGAGGCCAACTGGCCGGGGATATATGGTGGCGGGCCCGAGCGCGAGCACGCCGTGGAAGTCGCCTGCCGGGCCAAGGCGGCGATCGTGGCGCGCGACGAACGCGAGACCGGCGAGCGGGCGCTGCTCAATCTCGGCCATACTTTCGGCCATGCCCTGGAGCGCGTGACGGGTTACGATTCCGCCCGTTTGATTCATGGCGAGGCCGTGGCTCTGG
Source organism: Saliniramus sp. (assembly GCF_035311605.1). Classification (NCBI taxonomy): domain Bacteria; kingdom Pseudomonadati; phylum Pseudomonadota; class Alphaproteobacteria; order Hyphomicrobiales; family Salinarimonadaceae; genus Saliniramus; species Saliniramus sp. The sequence continues at coordinate 8,196 of NZ_DATGCW010000252.1, read as the reverse complement.
GCATGGCGCAGGCCTTCCGCTTCTCGGTTGCGCAGGGGCTGTGCAGCGGGCAGGATGCGGGCCGTGTCGAGGCGCATCTGCGCGAGGCGGGTCTGCCGACGCGGCTTGCCGATATTGCGGGCCCCGTCGGCAGCGCCGATGATCTGCTCGGCGCCATGGCGCAGGACAAAAAGGTGGTCGGCGGGGCTCTCACCTTCATTCTGAGCCGGGGCATCGGTGAGAGTTTCATCGCGAAAGGTGTGCCGGCGCAGGATGTGCACGCCTTTCTCGCACAGGAATTGACCGGCTCGAGCGGAGCATGATGTGATGGATCTGTCGGTCTGGATTTCCCTTGTCGCCGTACTGTTCTGTTTTGCGATCTCCGGCTTCTTCTCTGGCAGCGAGACGGCGCTGACGGCCTCGTCGCGGGCGCGGATGCTGGCGCTGGAACGCAGCGGCGACAGGCGTGCGGGTATCGTCAATCGGATGCTCGCGGCACGCGAGCGGCTGATCGGCGGCATCCTGATCGGCAACAATGTGGTCAATACCCTGGCCGCTTCGCTGACGACCGGTGTGCTGCTGACCCTGTTCGGCGAGGTCGGCATCATCTATGCGACGCTCGCGGTTTCCGCCTTCGTGATCATCTTCTCGGAAATCCTGCCGAAGACCGTGGCGATCAATTCGCCGGACAAGGTGGCTTTGTTCGTGGCGCGTCCGATTTCCGTGATCGTGCGGCTGTTCGGCCCGCTCACCATGGCGATCGAGTATTTCATCCGCTGGCTGCTGCGGCGCTTCGGGCTCGATCTCGGCTCGATGAGCAACGTGCTCTCGGCGACCGAAGAGCTGCGCGGCCAGGTCGATCTGCTGCACAAGGAGGGTGGCGTCGCCAAGACCGAGCGCGACATGCTCGGCGGGCTGCTCGATCTGCATGAATTGTCGGTGGCCGACGTCATGGTCCACCGCACCAAGATGCGCACAATCAACGCCGATCTTTCCGCCGCCGAGATCGTGCGCGAGGTTCTGGCCTCGCCTTATACGCGCATGCCGCTATGGCGCGACAAGCACGAGAACATCGTCGGCATCCTGCATGCCAAGGATCTGCTGCGCGCGCTCGATTCGGTGGGCGGCGACGCCGAGAAGCTGAAGATCGCGCAGATTTCCTACGAGCCGTGGTTCGTGCCCGACATGACCAGCCTGCGCGACCAGCTGCGCGCCTTCCTCTCCAAGAAGACCCACTTCGCCCTCGTCGTCGACGAATACGGCGAGGTGGAGGGGCTGGTGACACTGGAGGACATTCTCGAGGAGATTGTCGGCGACATCAAGGACGAGCACGATCTCTCGGTGCAGGGCGTGCGCGTCCAGCCGGACGGCTCCGTGCATGCGGAGGGCTCGGTGCCGATCCGCGATCTCAACCGGGTGATGGACTGGAACCTGCCCGACGAGGAGGCCACCACCATTGCCGGCCTCGTCATCCACGAGGCCCAGCTCATCCCCGATGCCGGCCAGGCCTTCACCTTCCACGGCTTCCGCTTCCAGGTCCTGCGCAAGGCCCGCAACCGCATCACCTCGCTGCGCATCACCCCGCTCGCGGCGCTCGCGCCAAGGGAATAGGGCCGGGGTGTCCGATCGAAGGGCTGCGTCCGTCCGACGCAATGGCGTTCTAGTTCCGCATGGCAATGGCCTCATCCCATCGAAAGCCGACGCCGCCACCTTGCCATACGCCCTCGCCAACCGGATTCGGGCCGTCGATATTGACGTGCTGGGGCAAGCCGAAGCCCGGCGCGAGGTCCTGCACGCCCTTCACGGTGCTGCGATGCATGATGCGCAGTCCCTGTTGCTCAGCGGGCATGTGTGCTTCGGGGGCTGCACGATGCGCGACGGCAAGATTGTCGATGAAGACGCAATCGTTCTCGTGGTACTCGTAGGCCATGGCATATCCGTTCGTCAGCCCGGCATTCAGGATGTCGTTGTATTCGTGGCAGAGCTGTTTCAGCTCATCGGCATGCAGCAGGCGAAACGCGTCGCTGTCGGGCAGCTTTTCGATGACGGCGCCCGTCATCCCGAGATGCAGCCACAGGCACTGCTGCCCGGAAACCGGGTGCACATGTACCAGCGGATGCACCACACCCGAGGCTGAGTTCACTGAGGACAAACGGCTCCAGCGCTCCTGCCGATCCTGCGCAAGCGCCGCGAAGGCGAGGCCCTGATGCGCGAAATGCGTGCCGCCGCCGTTCTCGGCGGGGCGAATGATATGATAGCCGGAATGCGAAAAAGTCGCGGGCAGGAAGCTGCCGTCATTGTGCCATTGCGGCCCGACATCGGGAATGCCGTGGCGCTCATCGTTGGACAGGCGAAAGATATGTCGGTTGCCGCCGGGCGTCTCGGGGTGAACGCCATGCGTGCTGTGCAATTCCCGACCGCCCCAGAGACAGCTCGCGCGCAGGAAATCCTCATGATCGAGCCGCGTCTCGTTCTTGAAGACAAGAAAGCCGCGATGCGCCATCTCGCGTTCCAGCATGGCGACGATTTCGACCGGTATCGCGTCTGTGGATTTCAGATCGATGCCGGAGACTTGCGCGCCGATCGGTTCAAGAGCCGTGATCTTGCCGCCGAACCGCGCGATGAGGGCGGCATGCGATGGATCGATCGCCGGCAATCTGGATGAAGGCGTGTTCATGTCGGACCTCCTTGCGTTTCCTCAAAGGTAAGAAGGACTGCCGGGTCGCGAAAGTGGTGGGCGACGATTCGGCCCGAAAGTGCCGTGCAGCGACGGTCCGGTTGCGAGCACAGAGCTCGCCCCGGAAGGGGCCGGGCGCTGGGCCGATCGACGGGTTCAGCCTCCGCGCCATGCGCATTTCGCTCCCCCATCGACGGGCCACCGAAGCCTTTCCGGAAGGTGGGAAGCGAGCAGTTCGAAACGGACGTTGAAGCCGCGACGCGTCTATGCGATTCGCATCGAGGGACCGTGTCGCGTGCGCGGTCTGCTGCCCAGATCAGGACCGTCGGCGCCCGCAATCGCGCGGCGGACAAGGCCGAGGAGGCTTCATGCAGATTCCAGTGCTCCCCTTCACCGTCACCGACTGGAGCGCCGTGCCCGTCACCGAACATGCCGGCGAGACCGGAACGGCATTCTGGCGGACTTTCAATGTCGGCGATCTCAGAATCCGGCTGGTCGATTACAGTCCAGGCTACCTTGCTGACCACTGGTGTGACCGCGGCCACGTGCTCTTCGTTCTGGAGGGCGAGCTCGACACGGAGTTGAAGGATGGACGAACCTACAGGCTGACGCCGGGCATGAGCTATCAGGTCTCCGATTTCGGCGATGCGCCCCATCGCTCTTCGACCACGACCGGCGCCAGGCTCTTCATCGTGGACTAGGGTATGGCCCGATCGGTCAACCTCTGATTCTGCTGCCGCCGAGCAATTGGGCATTCAGAAGGCGGCGGCCGAAGTCGAACGCAGCCGCGAACCGGTTCCGGGGCGCGATAACGGCAAACGGCCGGGGTCGCTTGTCGGGGGCGGTTGCGGCGCAAACTCGATCGCATCCGAAACGTCTCTTCCGCAGGAAGTGGCAGGTTCACCAAGGTCAGGCTTCAAAAAAGCCGTTGGCATTCCCCGGCATCACGGCCAAGATGCCGCCCCGGCGCTTCGGCGTCGCGACAACGCACAAGAATTTCCGGGAGGAACACAATGAAATCGATCCGCATGGCGCTGCTGGGCGCTGTCGCAACCGTCTTTGCCGTGGGCGCGGCGGATGTCCAGGCGCAGGAGCGCATCACGCTGAAGTCGGCATCCTCGACATCGTCCTACTATGTGATGATGGTGCAACTCGCCGAATTGCTGCGCGAGACGGGTGAATTCTCGCCGACGGTTGAGGAAAGCCAGGGCTCTGTCCAGAACGTGATGGAATCGCGGGTCCGGGAGGGCAACTTCCTGTTCACCACGCCGCCGAGCCTGCTGCGCGCCGCCGCCGCCGGGACGGGACCGTTCGAGGACCAGGCCTTCGAGACCGCGCGCACGCTCTTCGTGATGCCCTATGTCACTTTGCAGATCGTCGCGCGGGCCGATAGCGGCATCGAGACCGTCTCCGATCTCGCCGGCAAGACCGTCGTGCCCGGCGGTACCGGCACCTTCTGTGAAGGCCGCACCCGCGCCGTGCTTGATGCACTCGGTCTGACGGACGAGATCGATACCGCCGATATCGAATTGTCGGCTGCGGCCAATGCCATGCGCAATCAGCGCATCGATGCCTATTCCACCTGCTCGGCGCATCCGGTTCCCGGCCTCGTCGAACTGGCCACGACCACGGATGTTAAGATCATCTCCTTCTCCGAGGAGGAGCGTGAGCAGATCCTGGCGCTTGATGCGAGCTCGGGCCCGATCACCATCGCCGCCGGCACCTATAACGGCCAGGACGAGGATGTGCATACCGTGGGTGTGCCCGTGGGCGCCTATGGGACGGAAGGCATGTCTGACGACGCTGCCTACGCCATCGTCAAGACCTTCTGGGAGAACAAGGACCGGCTCGCCGGTGACCAGCCCTGGTGGGACGGGGTGAACGAATCTCTGGTCCAGTATCTGTGGGCCGAGGTGCATCCCGGCGCCGCACGCTATTATGAGGAAATCGGCGTGACCATGCCGAGCCGCGACTGATCCGGCTGCCTCGCGGGCGCGCCATCCCCGTGCATTCGTCACGGGCGCGCCCGCGACCATCCCATCCTCCAACCGCGATTACCCTTCATGTCCGAAAAGACGCTCATGTTCGCCGAGGAGCGCGGCATCCCGGCGGATTCGCCGCTCGCCGGCTCGCTCGCAGTCGTTTCGCTGCGCAGCTGGGTGATTCTGGCGCTGGCGCTGACCAGTGTCGGCTTCCACCTCTATCTCGTCTTTTCCGGACTCATTCCCGCGCTGGTGACCCGTCCGGTCCACCTGATCCTGGCGCTGCCCTGGATCTTCCTGATCGCGCCGGCGAATAATCGTTTCGAGCGCTGGTCCGGCCCGGTCTTCGTCGCGCTGGGGCTGTTCTGCGCCGGCTATATCGTGTGGAACCACGCCACGCTGACGCGGCAATACGGCTCGCTGTTCACGCCGGTGCAGTTCTTCGTCGCTATCGGGCTGATCCTCGTGGTGCTGGAAATGGCGCGCCGGGCGATCAAATGGGTGCTGCCGCTGGTGGCCCTCATGGTGCTGCTCTACGGCTATTTCGGTGAATACATCCCCGGCCATTTCGGCCATTCCGGCCTGCCGGACGCCTATTTCTTCGGGACCCTGATCATCACCGAGGGCGGGCTCTGGTCCAGCCTGACGGGGATCTCGGCGGAGACGATCGCCCCCTTCATCATTCTCGGCGCGCTGATTTCCGCCGGCACGGCCGGGACCGGCTTCATGTCGCTGGCGACGCAGATCGCCGGGCGCTTGCGCGCCGGCGCGGCGAAGATCGCCGTGGTCTCCTCCGCGCTCTACGGCTCGATCTCCGGCGTGGCGGCGGCCAATACCGCATCGACGGGCATGGTCACCATCCCCGCCATGATACGGCTCGGCTATCCGCGCACGCTTGCCGGAGCGACCGAGGCGGTGGCCTCCACGGGCGGGCAGATCATGCCGCCCCTGATGGGGGCTGGCATCTTCGTGATGGCGGAATTGCTGCGCATTCCCTATGTGGAGATCATGGTGGCGGCGACGCTGCCGGCCTTGCTTTTCTTCGCCACGGCGTGGGTCGCCATCCATCAATACGCGATCAGGTACGACCTCAAGGGTCTGCGCCGGGACGAATTGCCCGGCTGGCTCTTCGTCTCGCGGACGGTGCCTTTCTTCCTCGCTCCGTTTCTCATCCTGGTCTACGTTCTCGCCTTCACCTCCTATACCGCGCCCTATGCCGCCTTCTATGCGGCGGCGGTGATGTTCCTGCTGCTCGCCATCGATTCGACCGGCGCCTTCCGGCTGCGGCGCTGGGCGGCGCGGATCTGGTCGGCGAGTGAGGATGCGGCGGCGCAGGTGGCCAATATCGCCGCGATCATCATCTGCGCCTCGCTGATCGTGGGCGTGTTCAACATGACCGGGCTGGGCATCAAGATCACCGCGCTGATCCTGTCGGCTTCAGGCGACTCCCTGTGGGTCGCGCTGATCCTCACCGGGTTCGCGGCCCTCGTGCTCGGCATGGAACTGCCCACCACGGCTGCCTATCTGATCTGCGTCTCCGTCGCGGGTCCGGCCCTTGTGGAACTTGGTCTGCCCGAACTCTATGCCCATCTGTTCGTCTTCTGGTACGCGCTCCTGTGCACGATCACGCCGCCGGTCTGCGGCAATGTCTTCATCGCCGCGGGCATCGCGCGCGCGCCTTGGTTCGCGACCGCCCTGCGCTCGATGTCGGTAGGGCTCGGCCTGTTCATCGTGCCGATGGCCTTCGTCGCCAATCCGTCCCTGCTGCAACTGGCCGATGCGCCCGCCCTGGCCATACTGGCGCTGGTCAAGATCCTCGCAGGGCTGACGCTGATCAGCGCCGGTGTGGTCGGGACGCTCAAGGGCTGGCCCTTGCGGATCGCGGCGCTGGCCGCTGGCTTCGGTGTGATCTTTGCGCTGGGCATATGACCGTGCAGGTTTCGCCTGTGCTCGCGCAGGCATGCTCCGGGCTTTGACGGGTGATCGGATTGACTCCGGCGCGCAACGGGCAACACACTGTGTGCCGGTTCTTCTCTGGAGCAAGCCATGAAAACGCATCTGGTCGGATTGATCGTTTTAGCGATCGCCGTGCTCCTGACAGGGCCGGGAACACTCCTTGCGCAAGAGTCGCGCAGGGTGGTCACCACGCAGGATGCCGATTATTACGGCTTCGATCTGCGCACGGAGCGTGATGTCAGCCTCGCCCAGTGTGAAATCGCCTGCATTCGGGATGAAGGCTGCCGCGCGTTTACCTACAACACACGCGCGCAATGGTGTTTCCTGAAATCCGATTGGGGGCCCCTCAACCCGTTCGCCGGCGCCGTCGCCGGGCGCATCATCGACACTTCCGGTGATCCCGATATCGGTTCAGCGCCGGAACCGGCATTCCTGCCGTCCGGGCTGCGTGACGAGGCGCAGCAATATCGCGGCGCGATCCGCTCCACCACACCTGAACCGGCGCAGGGCGGCGCCGCCCTGACTGCACGGGCGAACGCCTTGCGGGCTCAAGGCGACGCCCGGGGCGCCGTTGACGTTTTTCGGCAGGCACTGAGCCTCGCCCCCGGGGATGTCGACCTCTGGCGTGGCCTGGCGCAGTCGCTGCTCGCGGTCGAGCCGCAGAACTGGCGTGAGCGCAGTGATCTGCCGCGCGATGCCTCGTCATCGGCGATCAACGGCTATCTCGTCACCCGAACCACCGGGGATCGCGCTGCGGCCTTGCATGTGCTGGCGCGCGCGCTGGCGCGGCGTGATCTCTACCGCCCGGCCATGGAGGCCTATGATGCCAGCCTGGCGCTGGTCGATTCTGCGGGGGTGCGCGCGGAGCAGGCTGCGTTGCGCGCGCGGCGCGGTTTTCGCGTCCTTGATCATACCGTCGATACCGAGGCTGCGGAGCCGCGCATCTGCGTGCAGCTCTCCGAAGATCTGCCACGATCCGGGGTCGACTTCGCCTCCTTCGTCAGGCTCGATGGTGCACCCGCGCCGGCAGTGGATGCCTCGGAGCAGCAGATCTGTGTGGAAGGTCTGCAGCATGGCCGCCAATACCGGCTGACCTTGCGCGAGGGCCTGCCCTCGACGAGCGGAGAGGCGCTTCTCGACGATGTAACGCTCTCGGTCTATGTCCGCGACCGCACGCCGGCGCTGCGATTCTCCGGTGAGAGTTTCGTCCTGCCTTCCGGTATGCGACGCGGCATTCCGCTCGTCAGTGTGAATACGGACAGTGCCCGGATCAGCCTGTTCCGGATCGGCGATCGCGCCCTCGCGCGGACCATGGCCGGATCGCGGTTCCTGCGGCGGCTCGGAGAATGGGACGTCGAAAACATCACCGACCAGCTGGGTGAGCCCGTCTGGGAAGGGGTGCTGGATATTGTCGGCACGCTCAACCGTGAAGTGATCACCTCTTTCCCGGTTGATGAGGCACTGCCCGAGCGCGAGCCGGGCGTCTACGTTCTCGTGGCGGTGCCCGAGAACGATGCCCCGGAGCCGTGGGAGGCGCGCGCGACGCAATGGTTCGTCGTGTCGGATATCGGCCTGTCGAGCTTCGCCGGCGCAGACGGGCTT
>NZ_DATGCW010000251.1:0-2009 GCF_035311605.1 Saliniramus sp. | reverse complement strand
CGAAATGCTCTTCGAGTGTCTTGGTGACCTCGTTGAGAGCGCTCTGCGCGCAATAGACCTCATGCCCGTTCTCGGAGGAGACGACATCGTCGGCGCCAGCTTCGATCGCGGCTTCGAGCATTGCCTCCGCATCGGCGCGCTCCGGCTCGTATTCGACGAGACCGACCCGGTCGAACATGAAGGAGACGGCACCGGTCTCGGCGAGGTTGCCGCCGGATTTGGTGAAGTAGGAGCGCACATCCGAGGCGGTGCGGTTGCGGTTGTCGGTCATCGCCTCGACCATGACGGCGACGCCGCCGGGACCGTAGCCCTCGTAGCGGATCTCTTCGTAATTATCGCCATCGCCGGCCTGGGACTTCTTGATCGCCCGCTCGATATTGTCTTTGGGCATGTTTTCCGCCTTGGCCGCGAGGACGGCGGCGCGCAGGCGCGGGTTCATCGCAGGATCGGGCATGCCCATCTTGGCGGCCACGGTGATTTCCTTGGCGAGTTTGGAGAACAGCTTCGAGCGCTGCGCATCGGCGCGCCCCTTGCGATGCATGATGTTCTTGAACTGTGAATGTCCAGCCATGGTGCTCTCGTCGACGCGCGTGTGAAAGATGTCCGGCAGGCCGGGCCGACCGGTGAAAAGACTGACGGCTTATAGGCTTGGCGAAGCGGTCTCGGCAAGCCCCGCCCGCGATGGGATCGTTGGAGGCGCGGGACGAAATCAATTCAGGGCACAAAAATAGGAAAATAAGCATTGACAGCGGCCCGGTCTTATGCAATTAATCCTGAACGTTGAGGAATTGCGCCGAGGCGCAGCGTCTTTCACATAACGTCCCCCCGGAGATCCGCGATGACTGCACCTTCCGCACCGGCGGATGCGCCTTCGCGTCTGCTGGCGCGTTTCGCCTATGAGAACGGCATCGGTACCGGCCGGCGCATCGCGGCTTATCTCGGGATGACGACCGACGCCTTCACGCGGTTTCGGCGCGATGCCGGCTGGGCCGAGCGCGGCAAGGCGCCGACGGCGCGCGCGCTGGGGCTGTTTCTCGCCTCCTTCGATGCGCCGGCGACCTCGTTATGCACCGAGCCCGCGCGGGTGGATTGCGGTGCGCAGGCGCTGGCCGGGGAATTGCGCGCCTTCGTGGCCGCGCGTCTGTCGACCCTGGCATCGGCGCCGGAGACGGCGGCGGCCCGAGACATCGTCGATCTCACCCGCTGCCTGAAGGAATTGACCATGCTCGAGGACAAACTCGCGCGCAGCCTTCGCGAAAACGAGAGCGGCGAGGAAGGGGAAGCGCGCGATGGGGCGTTCATGGGCACCGGAACGGCATCTGATCTGGCTGAGATCGTTGCGCTCGAGGTGGAGCGCCTGCACGAGCGACATGGAACGCGAGGCGCTCTGGGCGCTCTGTACCCCGCAGATGCGCCAGATCCTGGAGGCGAACTGGGCGCTGAGCGCACGTGACGACCAGTTGCCGCCGACCTTCGCGCGTAACGCATCGCCCTGGACGATCTGGCTGGTGCTCGGCGGGCGCGGCGCCGGCAAGACGCGCACCGGGGCGGAGTGGATCAAGGGGATGGTCCATGGCCTGCCCTGGCTGACGCGCCAGCCGATCGGCAAGATCGCGCTGGTGGGCGAGACCTTCGCGGATGTGCGTGACGTGATGATCGACGGCCCCTCGGGCCTGCTTGCCATCCATGCCCGGCACGAGCGCCCGGTCTGGACGGCGACGCGGCGGCGGCTTGAATGGCCTAACGGCGCGGTGGCACTGGCTTTCTCGGCAGATGATCCCGAAAGCCTGCGCGGCCCGCAATTCGAGGCGGCCTGGGCGGATGAACTCGGTAAATGGCGCTATGCGGATGCGGCCTGGGACCAGCTGCAATTCGGCCTGCGGCTCGGCGCGCAGCCGCGCGAGGTGGTGACGACGACGCCGCGTGCGATACCGCTCTTGAAGCGCATGCTCGCTGACGAGCGCATCGCCCTGACCCGGGCGCGCACGCAGGACAATGCCGACAATCTC
>NZ_DATGCW010000250.1:0-4810 GCF_035311605.1 Saliniramus sp. | reverse complement strand
ACGCACCGCCCGACACGGCGACCGGCGTCGGCACGAGCCGCAAGCCCGGCGGGGCGTCATCAGCCCAGACGCCGTCTGCCGGAACCGGCGAGAATGCGCCGCCCCTGCCTTTCATGACACGCATCGCTCCTTACATATTCTGGGCGGTAGCCCTTGCCATGGCGGCAGGTGCGGGCTTTCTCGCATGGCGCCAGCGCGTTGCCACGAGAGGCGCCTCATGACGCCGGCACAGGGTCGTGCGCAGAGCGCCGTCTCGCCGCAACCGGGCGCTGAATCCGCTCCCGCCGATGACGGCGCCTGGCTGCGCTCACCGCGCCTGACCACCGATGACGGCAATAGCGGCCATCCCCGCCACAGGCGTGTGCCGATCATTCTGGAAACGGCCTGCGAAGATCCCTCCGCCCTGATCGCCCTGCTCGGTGAGGCACGCATTGCAGCGCTGACGGGCCTCCCGGAAGCCGCAATCAGCAATTTCAGCCATGCCCGCGCCAGCCTGCGAAGGCGCTTTGCGACCCGTCTGCGCGAGCGTCTCGGGCTGACCCGGCGCCAGGTCGCGGTTGCTCGCCGCATCCCGCGCGACCCCGCGATCATCATGCGCGCCATCGGCTTCTTCGCCACCACCATGCGTCTCGCTGACACGCCCCGCGTGATGGGCCGCGACGCGATGCGCCGGCTTGCGGAAAAATATGGCGAGGAAGCCCTCTCCTTCGCCCTGGTCCAGAAGCCGTTACTGACACAGAGCATCGAGGCCCTGCGTGAATTCATCGCCGAGCCGCCCGTCAGCGATGCGGACAAACGCATGTTCGTGCGCGCGCTCGCCGCCCATGGCCATGACGGCGCGGCCTGTGTGGCGCTGCTGCTTGATCTGCCGGTCGATATCGCAACGCGCGGCTTCGCCGATCGTTTCGACGCGGTAATCACCGGCCTGCCCACCCTGGCCGCCCGCGCTCTGACGCGCGTGATCGCCGATTGTGCAACCACGGATGCCGCGCGGGATACGAGCGGCGGCGGCCATAGCGTCATGCCCTCCCCCGAGGAAGTCCATGCCGCGGAAGCGCAATGGCGCGCTGATGGCCTCGCGGACGATCCCGCCGCAGCCGGGGGCGATGCGGCCTCCGATGCTTCAGGGACGGGGGAGATTGCGGTCGGCAATGATGGTTCACCCGGAGGCGAAAATGACGAACCCGCAGCCTGAAGCCCCGCCCGCATCACAACCGGCAACTGATCCCGGGGCGCAAGCGCCGCGCCCGCAGGCGCTGCCCGATGCGCCTGCCCAGCCGCCACCCCGGGCGGCACCGCGAACGCCACCTCAGAGACCGCCGAGAACATTGCCCCAGGGGCATACGCACAGATCACCCGAAGCAGCAGCGGCACAGGCGGCGCAGGCACCCACAGCGGAGCCGAAAGCTGCTGCACAACCCACCGCAAGCGAGGCGCCGGAACAGCCGGAGAATTCCGTCTTCGTACCCGCCACGAAAGTGCTCTCGGCGGAGGAGATGAAGGTGCTGCGCATCGCTGATCGCTTTCGCGACGAGGCCCGGCGCCTGCATGACGGCATGGGCCGCAGCGTTGCCGAAGCGCAGGAGCAGGCCCGCAAGAAGGGTTATCAGGAGGGTTTCGAAAAGGGCCGTCTGGAGGCCCTCGAAACCCTCGTCGAAGCCATCGACCGGGTGCGCGAGCGCCTTGCGGCCTCGGATGAGGAACTCGCCACCATCGTACTCGGTGCGGTCGAGCGCATGCTCGGCGAAATGGACGAGCACGAACTCGCCCTGCGCTGCGTGCGGCGCGCCCTTGACGATGCGGCAGGCGACATCTGGGCTGTAGTGCGGGTCACGCCGGATGAGGTTCCCTATCTCGAGGAAGGGCTACGGCAATTGCCGATGACGGGCTCCTGGCCCGAAATCAAGGGCGTGGAGGCCGATCCGTTGCTCAAGCGCGGCGAGATCATTCTCGAAACCCCCAAGGGGCGCATCCATGTGGGCATGCGCCAGCAGCTCTCACGACTGAAGGCCGGACTGCAGAGCCTGGACGAGTGAAGCAAGGCGCCACGCGCCATCGGCACGTGCAGATGCCGCAATCGGGGAATCGGAATGGACCAGACGAGCGCACCGCCGAAATCACCGCAGGACGTCGACATGCAGCGCCGACCACCGGCGCAGACGCCAGCAGCGGCGAAGACGGGCTCGCATCAGCCCGAACGGCGCAATGCCGACCGTCAGACCGGCTTTGCCGGCAAGCTCGCCAAGCTGCAGCGCATCGTCGGCGGGATCGACACGCGCCGCTCCTCAGGACGCCTGCTCGCCGTGACCGGTCCGCTGATCCGCGCGGAACTGCCGGGCGCGGAAGTCGGTGAATTATGTGAACTGCGCGATCCCGACACCTCCGAAACGCGTTTCGCGGAGGTGGTCGGGCTCGACAACGCCACCGCCTTTCTCGCCCCCTATGGTGGCACGTCGGGATTGTCGCTGCGCACGGAAGTGGTGGGCCTGCGCCGTCCGCCGACGGTGACCTGCGGTGACTATCTGCTGGGAACCGTGATCGACGCGCTGGGCAATTTCATGGATTGGGGCGACGCCTCCGAACCACCACGGCCCGGCCCCGAAGCCGAACGACGGCCAATCTCGGCGCAGGCCCCCGATCCGATGACCCGCAAACCGATCAGGACGCCGATGGAAATCGGTATCCGCTCGATCGATTCGCTGCTGACCATGGGGGTCGGCCAGCGGATGGGGATTTTCGGCACGGCGGGCGGCGGAAAGTCGACACTGATGTCGGAGATCGTGATGCGCTGCGAGGCGGATGTCACCGTCGTGGCGCTGGTCGGCGAGCGCGGACGCGAGGTCAACGACTTCCTCGAACACGCCCTGAGCAAGGAAAGCCGCGCGCGCTCGGTCATCGTCGCAGCGACATCGGACCGTCCCTCGGTGGAGCGCATGCAGGCCTCGCTCACCGCCACCGCCGTGGCTGAGCATTTTCGCGATCGCGGCATGAAGGTGCTGCTCTTCGTCGATACGGTGACACGTCTGGCACGCGCCCTGCGCGAGATCGGCCTCTCCGCCGGCGAGCCACCGGGCCGGCGCGGCTTCCCACCCTCCGTCTATTCGACCCTGCCGTTGCTGGTGGAGCGGGCCGGCCCTGCCGCCGTAGGCTCGATCACCGCCTTCTATACGGTGCTGGTCGAAGGCGACATGAATTCCGACCCGGTGGCCGAGGAGGTGAAGAGCCTGCTCGACGGACATATCATCCTCTCGGAGAAACTCGCGGCACAGGTGCATTATCCCGCCATTGACGTCATGGTCTCGAAAAGCCGCCTGTTCAACGATGTGACGACGCCGGAACACCGCGCCGCTGCCGACAAGATGCGCGAGCTCTATGCCCGTTATCAGGAACTCGAACTGCTGATCCAGGTCGGCGAGTACAAGCAGGGTACCGACGCCCTCAATGACGAGGCCGTCGCGAAGATCGAGATGATCAAGGCGCATCTCAAACAGAAGCCGGGTGAAATCGCCAAATTCGCCGACACGATCGCGCATCTGCGCGAGATCACGGGTGTGTGATGCGCGCGCAATTGCAGAAACTGATGACGATCCGCACGCTGCGCACGAAACAGCGCCGGCGCGATTACCAGAACGAACGCAACAACCTCGACGCACTCACGCAACAGATGGCGCAGAATACCGCCCGCATCGGGGAGGTCGAGGCAGCCCGTGCCTCGGCGGGGCGGCTGGGCAGCGCATCCGGCGAAACCTTTACCCAGACCGCCGTGATCGACAGTCAGCGCCAGCGCTATTTCCACGATCTGCAACTGCGCGACCTCAAGACCGCGAAACTGCGCCTCGATCGCCAGATCAAGCTTCAGGAGAAGAAGGTCACCGAAGCCCATGAAGCCCTGCGCGCCGCCGAGAAATCCGCCGAACAGCTCAATACCTTCGATGCCGAACTCGCCGAGAAGGAAGCGCGCGAAGCCGAGTTGCAGGAAGAACTCCAGACCGAAATGCCGTCCAAACCACGCTGGAAACAGTCATGAACGCACCTTTCCGACGCATCGACCCGGCCCTGGCCCAGCCCCTCGACCTGCCGGCCCTCTCCCCGCGCGAAGCCGGGGACTGGCGCCGTCTGGCGCGCAACCGGGCCAATCCGCAATTCCAGACGGGTATCGGGCGCATCGTCCTCTCCCTCGCTGATCCTGCTGCCCTCGCCGCCTGGGAGGGCGGCTGGACCCGGCTCGACCTGCTCTGCGCAGAGCGCGCTGCGAGCCTCTGGCTGCCCGACGACATCGTCACCGCGATGCTGCGCGGCGCCCATCCCATGCTCGACGATACCGCTTTGTCCACCGCCGACAGGGCGCTGCTGATTGATGCGCTGGAAAATGACCTGATCGACACCTTCTCGCATACAATCCGGGCGGAGATCGCCGTGGTCGCTGCGGAGCGCGGCCTGAGCATCGCCATGCGGCCCGCCTTCATCTTCGAAGCCGCAGCAGCCGATACTGCCGCAGGCCAGGGCGGCGCACGCTTTCCCATCGCGCTCGATTGCCACGCCATCGAGCGCGACCAGCTCGTCGCGGCCCTGATCGCCGGACCGATCACACGCAGCCCCTTCACAGATCTGACCACATCCATCGCATTCCGCTGCGGCTGCACGCGGCTGACACTCGCGGAATTCGCGACACTGGAGACAGGTTGTGGGATTTCACTTGACGATACTACTTTAAGTTTTCAAAAGATTGTAGCAATCACCGCAGAGCGATTCGCCCAGACATGCAACTGGAAGACCATCAAACCGACGCTCGACGGGCCGCTGCTGCGAC
>NZ_DATGCW010000249.1:0-4908 GCF_035311605.1 Saliniramus sp. | reverse complement strand
GTCCCGTGGATAGCCGCGATCACGGGCTTCGGCGCGGCCTCGATCACCGCCTGCACGGCGGAGAGGCTGGGATCCTTCGGCGGCTTGCCGAATTCGGTGATATCGGCGCCGGCGCAGAAGGTGCGGCCCGCGCAGGTCAGCACGATCGCCTTTGCTTCTTCATCAGCAACAGCCTGCTCCACCGCCTGCGCGATCCCGACGCGCAATTGCGCCGAGAGCGCGTTGACGGGAGGGGAATCGAGGGTGATGACGGCGATTTCGCCTTCGCGGGTCAAATCCACGACATCGTTGATGGCGGTCATGGTGGTCTCCAGTATCTCGTTATCGGTTCAAATCTCGCGGCGCGATCAGAAGATCTCGAACAGTCCGGCAGCGCCCATGCCACCGCCGACACACATGGTCACGACGCCGTATTTAGCGCCGCGCCTCTTGCCCTCGATCAGGAGATGCCCCGTCATGCGCGCGCCAGACATGCCATAGGGATGGCCGATGGAGATCGCGCCGCCGGACACGTTGAGCCGGTCATTGGGAATGCCGAGCCTGTCGCGGCAATACAGCACCTGCACGGCAAAAGCCTCATTGAGCTCCCAGATGCCGATATCGTCGATGCTGAGCCCGTGCTGCTTGAGCAGCTTGGGCACGGCAAAGACCGGGCCGATACCCATCTCATCGGGCTCGCAGCCCGCCACGGCCATGCCGCGATAGGCGCCGAGCGGCGTCAGCCCCCGCTTCTCGGCCTCGCGCGCCTCCATCAGCACGCTGGCGCTCGCGCCGTCGGAGAGCTGCGAGGCATTGCCCGCAGTGATACAGGCGCCTTCAGCGATCGCCTGCCCGTCCTTGAAGACCGGCTGCAGCTTGGCGAGATCGGCGAGCACGGTCTGCGGGCGGTTGCCCTCGTCGCGCTCCAGCGTCACCTCGCGGCGCGAGGTCTCGCCGGTCGCCTTGTCGGTGATGATCATGCTGGAGGGCAGCGGTGCGATCTCAGTGTCAAGGCGCCCCTCTGCCTGCGCCTGTGCGGTGCGCTGCTGGGATTGCAACGCATACTCGTCCTGCGCCTCACGCGAGATGCCGTAGCGCTTAGCCACGATTTCCGCTGTCTCCAGCATGCCCATATACATGTGCGGCACGCGCTCGATCAGCGCCGGATCCTGCGCGCGGAAGCGGTTGGCCTTGTCATTCTGGACGAGCGAGATCGATTCGAGCCCGCCGCCGACGGCCGTCGTCATGCCGTCCGCGATAATCTGCTTGGCGGCTGTGGCGATCGCCATCAGGCCGGAGGCGCATTGCCGGTCGAGCGACATGCCGGCGACGCTCACCGGCAGGCCAGCGGCAAGCGCACTCTGGCGGGCGATGTTGTAGCCGGTTGCACCCTGCTGGAGCGCTGCGCCCATGATCACATCGTCGATGGTGCCGGGTTCGACCCCCGCCCGAGCAACGGCCTGCGCGATTGCATGGCCGCCCAGCGTCTGGGCCTGTGTGTCATTGAAGGCGCCGCGATAGGCCTTGCCGATCGGTGTGCGGGCGGTGGAGACGATGACGGCGTCGCGCATGATATCCTCCTTTGAACGGCGCCCGTCGCGCGGGCACGTCTGTCGCAGAATCTGACCGGTTTTCTCGCGGCACTATGCCGAAGCCGGCGTGTTCGCGTGCGCGGCATTTGCGAAAACGCGGATTGGGCGAACACACCCGATGTGATTGCGCGATGTCGCGTTGACAAGCGCAGACCGCCTTCCTAATTTCGAACGCACTGCAAAACATGGTTTTGCTATGCGAAATATAGACGAATTGCAAGTCGCCATCCACCCGGGCATTGACGCAAAGTCTGGCAGGTGCAGGCGGCTCTGCGGAGGTAGATGAAGATGGATCTGAGGTTCACCGAGAAAGAAATCGCCTTTCGCGACGAGGTCCGCGCCTTCTTCCGCGAGAACCTGCCGGAATCGATCCGCACCAAGCTGACACTCGGCAAGCATTTTTCGCGCGACGACATGGTCACCTGGATGCGCATCCTCAATGCGAAGGGATGGGCCGCGCCGCACTGGCCCGAGGAACATGGCGGGACGGGCTGGGACCCGGTGCAGCAATATATCTTCCGCGAAGAACTGCTCGCCGCGCCCGCCCCCGAGCCGCTCTCCTTCGGCGTCAGCATGGTCGGGCCGGTGATCTACACCTTCGGCAACCAGAAGCAGAAGGACTATTTTCTGCCCCGCATCCGCAACATGGATGACTGGTGGTGCCAGGGCTTCTCCGAGCCCGGCGCCGGCTCCGATCTCGCCTCGCTGAAGACCCGCGCCGTGCGCGAGGGTGATCATTACATCGTCAACGGCCAGAAGACCTGGACCACGCTCGGCCAGCATGCCGACTGGATTTTCTGCCTCGTGCGCACCAACCCGGATGCGCCCAAGAAACAGATGGGTATCTCCTTCCTGCTCATCGACATGAAATCCCCCGGCGTCACGCTGCGCCCCATCCAGACGCTGGACGGCGGGCATGAGGTCAACGAGATCTTCTTCGACGACGTGAAGGTTCCCGCCGAGAACCTCGTCGGCGAGGAGAACAAGGGATGGGACTACGCCAAGTTCCTGCTCGGCAACGAGCGCACCGGCATCGCCCGGATCGGCATCTCCAAGGAGCGCGTGCGCCGCATCCGCCGCCTCGCCAGCGCCGAGAAGGCGGGCGAGCGTCCGCTGATCGAGAATCCGCGTTTCCGCGAGAAGCTCGCCGCGCTCGAAGTCGAACTCAAGGCACTCGAAATGACGCAGCTGCGCGTCGTGGCAGAGGCGCGCAACCGCCCCTCCGACAAGCCCGATCCGGCCTCCTCGATCCTCAAGATCAAGGGCTCGCAAATCCAGCAGGCGACGACGGAGCTTCTGCTCGACGTGGTCGGCCCCTACGCCCTGCCCTTCACCCCCGAGGAAGAAGGTCGCAACGAACCGCCGATCGGACCGGAATGGGCGCAGATGATCGCGCCGAACTATTTCAACACGCGCAAGGTGTCGATCTACGGCGGCTCGAACGAGATTCAGAAGAACATCATCGCCAAGGCGATACTCGGGCTCTGAGGACAGGTCATGGATTTCGATCTCAACGACGAACAACGCATGCTCAAGGACAGCGTCGAGAAGCTGCTCGGCGCGCGCTACGATTTCGACACGCGACGCAGGATCTCCGATTCGCCCGAGGGTTTCGACCGCGGGATCTGGAGCGCGTTTGCCGAGATGGGCCTGCTCGCCCTGCCCTTCTCCGAGGATGACGGCGGCATGGGTGGCGGCCCGGTCGAGACCATGATCGTGATGGAGGCGTTTGGGCGCGCGCTCGTGGTCGAGCCCTTTCTCGCCAGCGTGATACTTGCCGGCGGCATCCTGCGCCGGGCCGGATCGCCCGAACAGCGCGGCGATCATATCGCCGCAATCGCCGGCGGCGAGAAGCTCTACGCCTTCGCCCATCACGAGCGCCAGGCCCGCTACGATCTTCACGACGTCGCCACCATGGCCCGCGCCGATGGCGAGCATTACGTGATTTCCGGCGAGAAGGGCCTCGTGCTCTCCGGCGACAGCGCCGACATGCTGATCGTCT
Organism: Saliniramus sp.; assembly: GCF_035311605.1. Lineage (NCBI taxonomy): Bacteria > Pseudomonadati > Pseudomonadota > Alphaproteobacteria > Hyphomicrobiales > Salinarimonadaceae > Saliniramus > Saliniramus sp. Next base: position 1,335 of record NZ_DATGCW010000249.1, on the reverse strand, counting down.
CGGCGCGCACCTCCGGCAACCAGCGCGACGAGGCGGGCATCTCGCTCTTCCTCGTCGATGCGAGGGCGGAGGGCGTGAGCCGGCGCGGCTATGCCACGCAGGACGGTGCGCGCGGGGCGGAAGTCACGTTCGACAATGTGCGCGTCCCGGCTTCTGCCCTGATCGGCACCCGCGACGAGGCCTTCCCGGTGATCGGGCGGATCATCGAGGAAGCCATCGCGGCCCTGTGCGCGGAATCCGTCGGTGTGATGGCGGATATGCACGAGGCAACCGTTGAATACATGAAAGTGCGCAACCAGTTCGGCACCCATATCGGCAGCTTCCAGGTGCTCCAGCATGCTGCCGCCGACATGTTCATCGCGCTGGAACAGGCGCGTTCCATGGCCATGTTCGCCTCGATGATGGTGCAGGAAGAGGACGCGCGCGAACGCGCCCGCGCCATCGCGGCATCGAAAGTACAGATCGGGAATTCCTGCCGCTTCGTCGGCCAGAACGCGGTGCAGTTGCATGGCGGGGTGGCGGTCACCATGGAATACAAGGTGGCGCACTCCTTCAAGCGTGCGACCATGATCGAGAAGCTGTTCGGCGATACCGACCACTACACCACGCGCCTTGCCGATCTCGGCGGCGTGATCGGGGAATGAGCAAGACGGGGGATCCATGTCGGGGGAATCGGGGATGATGGAAGACGCGCTGTTTTCAGCGCGGGCGCGCGAATTGCGCGAACGCGTGATCGCCTTCATGGAAGAGCACGTCTATCCGGCGGAGAGCGTCTTCGAGGAACAGCTCGATGCCGCGCCCTCGCGCTGGAGCGCGCCGCCGATCATGGAGGAGCTCAAGGCGAAGGCGAAGGCGCAGGGGCTGTGGAACCTGTTCCTGCCCAAGCGCGAATATCCCGACAGCCTGACCAATTACGAATACGCCCATATCTGCGAGGTCATGGGCCGCTCGCCGATCGGGCCCGAGCCGTTCAACTGCTCAGCTCCCGATACCGGCAATATGGAAACGATCGTGCGTTACGGCACGCCCGAACAGAAGAAGCAATGGCTCGAACCGCTGCTCGCCGGCGAGATCCGCTCCTGCTTCGCCATGACGGAGCCCGATGTCGCCTCGTCCGACGCCACCAATATCCGCACCCTGATCAGCCGCGACGGCGACGATTATGTCATCAACGGGCGCAAATGGTGGACCTCCGGCGCCATGGATCCGCGCTGCAAGATCGCCATCCTGATGGGCAAGACCGATCCGGGTGCCGAGAAACACAAGCAGCAATCCATGATCCTCGTACCGATGGACGCGCCCGGCGTCACCGTAGAGCGCGCGCTCACCGTGTTC
>NZ_DATGCW010000248.1:0-10366 GCF_035311605.1 Saliniramus sp. | reverse complement strand
CTCTACCGGCACAAGGGCACGGGCGTGCCGCGACCGATCAAAGATATCCACAAGTCTTGGGGACGGGCGTTGGAGCGCGCAGGGCTCAAAGGCCGGTATCGGTTCCACGACACCCGGGCAGCCTTCTGCACGGCGCTGGCGGAACTCGGGGCGAACGCGACCACGATGCGCTACATCAACGCGAGTGACTCGCGCCTCCGCGAGACAGTCGGGCGCCTCCCCTGCATCGGATATCCACAATAGATGGCGACCCCGGCAGGAATCGAACCTGCAACCTGTGGATTAGAAGTCCACCGCTCTATCCGGTTGAGCTACGGGGCCTGAACTGGAAAAGTCCCTAACAAAACTCCCTAACGAGGCGCACCGGTAAACCTAAAAGGTTGGCGATTTGAATAAGACAGGACATATAGCCCAACTGAATAGAAGTCCGGTGCTCTATCCTGCTGAGCTACGGGGCCGAGGGCGGTGCCGGGGCGCCACCTTGTTGCGCCACGCCTAGTGGGTCCAGGCGCCGACGCGGTTGTATTTGAAATTGTCCGCATAGGCGAGCGTACGGCGCTTGGGTTGCTTGGGCTGCTCGACGCGGTAAGGGATGCCATTGCGTTCGCAATAGGCGACCGCCTCCTCGCTCGTTTCGAAGGAGAGTTTTACCTGCTGCGTCATGTCGGAGGAACTGGTCCAGCCCATCAAGGGCTCGACCGTTCGCGGCGTGGACTGATCGAAAACAAGGACCCACTTCTTGGTGCGCGCGGTGCCCGAAGAGGTTGCGCCACGGGCGGGTTTGAAGATGCGAGCGGTCATGCTTGGCCTCAGATCCTTCGAAACGTCCCCATGCCCGGCGAACCGGGAATTGGCCATCTGGTCGGGGCGGCAGGATTTGAACCTGCGACCCTCTGCTCCCAAAGCAGATGCGCTACCAGGCTGCGCTACGCCCCGATGATGATCAACACGTTGTCAACTAGGCGGTTTGCGAACGGATGGCAAGCCTCTTCGACCGCGCCACACGCAGTGCCGACATGCGCAATATCATAGGGCGATACGATTTATAATTGCTGAACGCCGGAAAGGCCCGATTCACTGTGCGAATAGAGGGTGGTCGATGCGATCCCCGGCTGTGATGCCGAGCCGATCACTGATGCCGGCATTGATCTCGAACACGGCGAGAACCGGCTCACCGGACGAAATCGAGCGCTCCGAGAGCGGCTCGGTATCGCGTGCAATCCGTGCGATGGAGCCATCGGCGCGCACGAACAGCATGTCCAGCGGGATATAGGTGTTGCGCATCCACATCGAAACCATGTCAACGCGTCCGAAATCGAACAGCATGCCATGATCTTCCGGCATCGAACGGCGATACATCAGACCACGCGCGCGGCTTTCCGGCGTATCGACCAGTTCAATCGAGAATTCATGCCGATCCGCACCACTGACAATGGTCAGCGAATCGGTATCCTGCGCCCAAGCCGCCTGGTGGGAACCGGGAAGGGGCATTGCAAGGGCGAGCAGCGCAGCCGCCAGCAGCGCAATAACAACGAACCGATTCACGGTCGGGCGCAACAACAATCCTGCTAAACCGCGTCCCGAAGACATTGTGGCGCATGGCGCGCGCCGCAGCGAGATTTTGATCATCATTGCGAAACCAGCCTCAGTGGGACGCGGGCAACCGCCCCTCAGGCAGTCGCACCTCAGCTGCCATCAGCCCCTTGGGCCCATCGCCATAGCGCACCAGAACGGTCTCTCCGGGCTGGAGTTCTGCGATACCGTAGCGGCGCAGGGTCTCCATATGCACGAAGATATCCGGATTCCCCTCCCCGCGGGTCACGAAGCCGAAGCCACGCAGGCGGTTGAACCATTTCACGACGCAAGGCTCCAGCGGGCTCGTCGGCTCAACGGTGACATGGGTGCGCGGCATCGGTAGCTCGGAGGGATGCAATGCCGTTGATTCATCCATCGAAACAAGCCGGAAAGCCTGGAAGCCCCGGCTACGCCGCACGGCCTCGACGACGACCGTGGCGCCCTCATGCGCTGTCTGAAAACCGGCCTTCTGCAAGCAGGTCACATGGAGCAGTACGTCCGGCCAGCCGTTGTCCGGCACGATGAATCCGAAACCCTTTGCCACGTCGAACCACTTGATCCGACCGGTAATCTCGAAGAGTTGAAGTTGCGCTTCCGCCGCCTGCGCGTCAGCGGTGACACCCTGATCGCTGACATGACCCGCCGCAGCCGTGTCGCGTGACGGATCCGGGTCGTGTTGCGCGGATGTGGCGACACCCGGTTTGTGCGGATCATGGTTAGACATATACTCACCAACCGAATCGCGACGACAATGTAATCTTAACCATAAGATACCATTGCTGTGCAATTCTGAAAGCCCGAATTGGGTGCAGTCCCTGTCTTTCATTGCTGCGGTGCGAAATCAGGGGTTGCGCGCATTGCATCCGAACGTCGCGTCGGTCTTTCGCGATGACGACACCAGGATCCGGAGACCTGCCCTCATGGCGATTCCGACGCGCTTGCGCCTCGATGCGCTCGATATTGCCCGCGGTGTGCCGATTCTGGCCATGGTCATCTACCATTTCGCCTGGGATCTGAGCTTTCTCGGTTTCATCGCCACGGATGTGGGTCGCGAGCCCGGCTGGGTCGCCTTTGCGCGCGCCATTGCGACGAGCTTTCTGGTGATCGTCGGAATCAGCCTCGTATTCGCGCGCGAAGCCGGGCAGAGCTGGGCGAAATTCGTGCGGCGCCTGGTGAAGATTGCGGCAGCGGCCGGCGCGATCACGCTCGCAACGATCATGGTCTTTCCCGATGCCTTCATTTTCTTCGGCATCCTGCACATGATCGCAGCCGGCAGCATCCTCGCCCTGCCCTTCCTGCGCGCGCCGGCGCTGCTGACGCTCGCGGCGGCGCTGGTGGTCTTCGCCGCACCGCAGTTTTACGGCTCCCCCGCCTTCGATACGCGCTGGCTCGCCTGGATCGGCTTCTTCGAGACCCCGCCCCTGACGAATGATTTCGAGCCTGTCTTCCCCTGGTTCTCCGCCGTGCTCGTCGGCGTCGCGGCAGGACGAATCGCCTTCGATCGCGGCCTTGTCGTGTATCTCGCGCGCTTGCAGATACGCAGCCGACCGGCGCGCTGGCTTGCCGTTGCCGGGCGCTGGAGCCTCGTCATCTATCTCCTGCACCAGCCGGTCCTGCTCGGTGCGCTCTACCCGCTTTCCATGGTGACGAGCGTTGCCCCGGCGACGTTCATGCAGGCTTGCGTGGCGGAATGCATGGCTGTCGGCACCGACAACACGATCTGCGCCCCCGCCTGCGCATGCACGCGCGACGCGCTCGTGCGTAATGGATTCGAGGGCCTGCTCGATGCGCGAAGCATAAGCCCTCAGGAACAGGCGCTGATCGACGATATTGCCGGCCAGTGCTTCCGCGCCGCTCGCGGGCGCGATCCAACCGCCGCCGCGCCGCTTGATATCAGCCCCTGACATCAAAAAGGGGCGCGCCGTCGGCAGGCGCGCCCCTCATGCGGTCATCAGATGGCTGCCGCAGATCAGTTCGGCAGGCTGTCGGCGATGCCCTGCACGAAGAAGTTCATGCCGCGCACCTGATCATCCGAGAGAACGCCGTCACCCTCGCACGGCACTTCCGAGCCATCCTGCGCGATGATCGGGCAGGTGAAGGGGTTCAACTCGCCTGAACGGATGGCTTCTTCCGTCGCGGCAGCGCGCTCAGCCACATCATCCGGCATGTTGGTATAGGGCGCCATGCCGATCATGTCGGCAGACAGACCACCCCAGGTGTCGCTCGGCTCCCACGTGCCGTCGATCACGGCTTGCACACGATCGACGTAATAGTCGGTCCAGTTGTTGACGATCGAGGTCAACAGTGTATCGGGGGCGAAATCGATCATGTCGGAGGCTTGGCCGAAGCCGTAGACGCTGCGATCAGCGGCGGTCTGCATTGCAGCCGGGCTGTCGACGTGCTGGGCGATGACGTCGGCGCCCTGATCCATCAGCGCGCGGGCGGCGTCGGTCTCGCGGGCCGGGTCGAACCAGGCGTTGACGTAGACGACACGCAGTTCGATATCCGGGTTCACCGATTGGGCGCCCAGAATATACGCGTTCATGCCCGCAGTGACTTCCGGGATCGGGAAGGCGCCGATATAGCCGATGACGCCGCTCTCCGTCATCTCAGCCGCGATCTGGCCGAGGATGTAGCGACCCTCATGAAAGCGCGCATTGTAGGTGGCGACGTTGTCCGCACGGCGGAAGCCCGTGGCGTGCTCGAACTTCACGTCCGGGAAGCGCTCGGCCACGCGGATGGTGGGCTCCATGTAACCGAAGGACGTGGTGAAGATCAGATCGTGGCCGGTACGGGCCAGTTGCTCGATCACACGCTCGGCATCTCCGCCGGACACGCTCTCGACGAAGGTCGTCTCGACCTGTTCGCCGAAGGCTTCCTCGATTGCAAGGCGACCCTGATTATGCTGATAGGTCCAGCCGAAATCACCGACCGGCCCGACGAAGACGAATCCGACCTTGACCGGCTCATCGCTCTGGGCCTGGGCTGGTACAGCGCCGAATGCCATCATCGCGGCAAGCGCGCTGGCAGCTACAAAATCCCGTCTTTTCATGACGACCCCTCTTTTTGATGGTTCCAACAGATTGGCATGCCCCCGAAACCGGCGCAATGCCACAGAAAACAGCTTTGCTTCAGCACGTTACGGCAGCATCTGCAGCACAATAGTTGTGCAGCCTGCCGCACGCCTGTGCGTCGCTAACGGTCCGGCACATAGGGTTGGCCGAGCGAACCCGGTGCCCCGACGCCGCTCGATCCGCGCCGCGCCGAGAGGATCACCAATGCGATGATCGTCGCGAGATATGGCACGGCGGAGAGGAACTGCGAAGGCAGCCCGAATTGCGCCGCCTGCGCATGCAGTTGCAGCACTGTCGCGGCGCCGAAGATATAGGCGCCGACGAGCGCCCAGCCGGGTCGCCAGGCGGCGAAGACAACGAGTGCCACGGCGATCCAGCCGCGCCCGGCCGTCATGTTCGGCGCCCAGAAACGGGTATAGACCAGCGAGAGATAGGCGCCCGCGAGTCCCGCGCAGATCCCGCCGAAGACCACCGCCATGAAGCGCACCTTCAGGACCGGCAGGCCGAGGGAATGCGCCGAGCCGTGGTTCTCGCCGATGGAGCGCAGCCGCAAACCCGCGCGCGTCCGCATCAGGAACCATGCCACACCGGCGACGAGCAGCAGCGAGAGATAGACGAAAATGTCCTGCGAGAAGACGGCGCTGCCCAGGATCGGCAGATCCGAGAGCAGCGGGATCTTCAGGCTCGGTGTGGGCGGCAGCCGCTCACCGACGAAGGGTGCCCCGATCACGCCCGACAAGCCCAGCCCGAGAATCGTCAGCGCCAGTCCGGCGCCCACCTGATTCGCGGCAAAGCCGAGCACCACCAATGCGAACAGAGCCGCCATCAACCCGCCCGCCATCATGCCGAAAGCGATGCCGATCCAGGTTGAATCAAACAGAAAGGCGCCGACGAAGGCGCTCACCGCCCCCATCGCCATCATGCCCTCCACCCCGAGATTGAGCACGCCAGCGCGCTCGGCCACGAGCTCGCCAATCGCCGCGATCAGCAATGGTGTCGAGGCCATGACGATGGTGAAGAGAATGGCTTCGAAAGTCGTCATGCGCGCGCCCTCACGATCCGCAACCGATTGCTCACCAGTGCATCCGCCGAGAGCACGCAGAGCAGCACCAGCCCCTGGAAGGCAAGCGCGAGATCGAGCGGCAGCCGCAGCATGATCTGCGCGTTCTCGCCCCCGATCAGGATCAGCGCCATGATGAAGCCGGCGACGAGGATACCGATCGGATTGAGCCGCCCGAGAAAGGCCACGATGATCGCCGTGAAACCGTAGCCCGGCGAGATCGAGGGCTGCACCTGGCGCAGCACGCCCGAGACCTCGATGATCCCGGCCAGCCCAGCCAGCCCGCCGGAAATGCAGAACACGGTGATGATGGTGCGCGCCTGCGAGAAGCCGGCGAAACGCGCGGCGCGCGGCGCATCCCCGCTCACCCGCAAACGGTAGCCGAACAGCGTGCGCCCGAGCACGATCAAGGTCACGATCACCGCGATCAGCGCGAAGATCACGCCTATATGTACCCGCCCCATCCCGGCGATCGCAGGTAACGTCGCGGCGGTGTCGAAGACGACGGATTGCGGGAAGTTGAAGCCCATCGGATCACGCCAAGGGCCGCGCACCAGATAATCCAGCAGCAGTTGCGCCACATAGACGAGAAAGAGCGAGGTCAGGATCTCGTTGACGCCGAAGCGCACCCGCAGGAAGGCGGGAATCGCTCCGTAGAGCGCGCCGCCGATCATGGCGAGGATCATCATAAAGGGCAGCACCCAGATCCCCGCATCGGTGCCATAGGTGGCGAGTGCAAGCCAGGAGCCGAAAATGGCGCCGACGATGAATTGTCCCTCTGCCCCGATATTCCAAAGATTGGCGCGAAAGCAGTAGGACAGGCCGATGGCGATGATGACGAGCGGCGTCGCCTTCATGGCGATCTCGCGCAGCGACCACGGGTCAGTGAGTGGCTGCAAGATATAGACATCGAAAGCTGCGACTGGCGAGCGGCCCATCCCCCAGATCACCAGCCCGGCAATGGCGAAGGAGACGATCAGCGCCGCGACCGGCGCGAGCGCGCGCGCCCACGCCTTCGGCTCCACTCTCGGGACGAGTTCAATGCGCATCTTGCGGCGCGACCCCCATCATTTCGAGACCAACCGCCTCACGCGTCCATTCCCCCGTCGGCCGCAGCCGGCTGACATGCCCCTCATGGATCACCGCCATGCGATCGGCGATGGCGAAGAGCTCGTCGAGGTCCTGGCTGATCACCAGCACCGCCGCGCCTTGTGCCGCGAGATCGATCAGCGCCTGGCGGATCACCCGCGCCGCGCCGGCATCGACGCCCCAGGTGGGCTGATCGACAACGAGAAGTTTGGGGCCGCGCACGATCTCGCGTCCGACCACGAATTTCTGCAGATTGCCGCCTGAGAGTTTGCGCGCCAGTGCATCGGCGCCTGGCGTGCGCACGTCGAAATCACCCACCACCTTCGCCGCCATGCGCCGCGCCTTTTCGAAGGCGATGAACCCGCTGTTCACGATGCCGCCGATCGCGTGGTGCGACAGCACAGTATTGTCCCCGAGTCCGTGACCCGGCACGGCGGCGTGGCCGAGTCGCTCTTCCGGGACGAAAGCCCCGCCGAGCTTGCGCCGGGCATCGATCCCCTTGAGCCCCACGGCGATCCCGTCGATCACCACGGCGCCGGGTTCATCCGCCGGCCTCTCGCCGGAAATCGCGGCGAAAAGCTCGCTCTGGCCGTTACCGGCAATGCCCGCAAGGCCGACGATTTCACCGGCGGCAACGGCGATGTCGACATCGCGCAAGGGGCGCTCATGGATGGAGCGGGCGGGCATTGAGAGGCTCTGCACCTGAAGAATCTCGTCATGCCCGCGAGCCTTCGGCAGGCGCGCCACATCGCCGACTTCCTGCCCGACCATAAGCGCGGCGATCTCCCTGGCACTGTTGTCGCGCGGATCGAGGCTGGCGACGACCTTGCCGCCGCGCAGGATCGTGGCGTCGCGACACAGCCGGCGTACCTCCTCCAGCTTGTGCGAGATGTAGAGAATCGCCCTGCCCTCGCGGGCAAGCTTCTCCAGCGTTTCGAACAGACCTTCCGATTCCTGCGGCGTGAGCACCGAAGTCGGCTCGTCGAGGACGAGCAACTTGGGATTCTGCAACAGGCAGCGCACGATCTCGATGCGCTGGCGCTCGCCGGCGGAGAGCGTCCAGACGCGGCGATCCGGGTCGAGCGGCAGGCCGTAGCCCTCACTCACCTGCTTGAGGCGCTTGCGCACCGCGTTGAAGGAGAGATCGGTCAGAGCGACGGCGACGTTTTCCGCCACCGTCATCTCGTCGAAGAGCGAGAAATGCTGAAAAACCATACCGATGCCAAGATTTCTTGCATCGACGGGTGAATTGATCTCGACCCGCTTTCCCTCCCAGAAGATCTCCCCGTCTGTCGGCTCGATCACCCCGTAAAGGATCTTCACCAGCGTGGATTTGCCCGCCCCGTTCTCCCCCAGAAGCGCGTGCACCTCGCCGGGCGCAATCGCGAAATCGATCGCGTCATTGGCGACGAGATTGCCGTAATGCTTCGTGATGCCCTTCAGCGCGACGAGTTTCTCGCCAGAGGAGGATTTCGGGGAGGATGAGGCGGACAAATCGGTCTTGCTCACTCGCTCAGGGGCTCATCACCGTGGCCCCGGTGGTCTCACGACCCTCGAGCGCCTTGTGGACATCGACCGCATCGGCGAGTTTGGCGCGATGGTGGACGGGGATCTTCACCGCGCCGCTTGCGACCACATCGAACAACTCGCCAGCAACCTCCTCCAGATCGGCCCGTTTCGCGATATGCGTGAACAGCGTCGGGCGGGTGGCGTAGAGCGAGCCCTTCTGGGCCAGCAGGCCGAGATTGAAGGCCTCGATCGCCCCGGAGGCGTTGCCGAAGCTCGCAAACATCCCGAACGGGCGCAGGCAGTCCAGCGATGCCGGGAATGTCGCCTTGCCAACGCCGTCATAGACGACATGGCAGCGCTCGCCTTTGGTGATCTCATCGACGCGCTTGGCGAAATCCTCGTCGCGATAATAGATCACGTGGTCGCAACCGTTCTGCATGGCGAGCTCGCCCTTCTCGCGCGAGCCGACCGTGCCGATCACCGTGGCGCCCAGATGCCTGGCCCATTGGCAGGCGATCAGGCCGACACCGCCGGCGGCGGCGTGGAAGAGGATGGTGTCGCCTTTCTTCACGCGGTAGGTCCGGCGCAGAAGATATTGCGCCGTCATGCCTTTCAGCATCATCGCCGCTGCGGTCTCGTCATCGACGCCGTCCGGCGTGGCGACGACCTTGTCGGCCTCGAGCAGCCGTTCCTCGGCATAGGAGCCGAGCGTCGCGGCATAGGCGACGCGGTCGCCCTCCTTGAAGCGGGTCACGCCCTCGCCCACCGCGGTGACCACGCCCGCACCCTCGTTGCCGGGGGTGAAGGGAATGCTCGGCGCCGGATAGAGGCCGGATCGGAAATAGGTGTCGATGTAATTGACGCCGATGGCCGTGTGCTTCACCCGGATCTCGCCAGGGCCAGGGTCGCCGATGGCGACGTCTTCGTAGCGCATGACTTCCGGTCCGCCATTCTCATAGATGCGGATCGCCATGGTCTTTGACATGGGCCGTCTCCTCCCTCGTTCGCTTCGGATCATAGGATGCGGGACAGCCCTACCGCAACGTCCATCGCGTCGTCAGAGGCATTTGCTCACAGGCCGATTGCATCGCGCAAGGGGGCGAGCCCCACTGCCGAGACGGACAGGGCGGCGCCGGCGGCGATCATGGCGAAGCCGATCGCATTGGGAAGGCGCTGCGAATCGAACATCTTCTCCGCTGCCATGATCACGGCGAAAATTGCCATCCAGAGAATGTTCATGGCGCCGAGCACCACGAGCAGCCCCATCATCGCCCAGCAGCAGCCGACACAGAGCAACCCCTGATGCAGGCCGAGCCGGAAGGCGGCGGGATTGCTCGTCATTGCCGCCCCGCGCTCCTGCGTGAATGGATGGCGGATCGTCACGAGACAGGCGCGCTTGAGCGGCGAGAACTGGTAGAATCCGGCAGCGCCGATCACGGCTCCTGCGAGAATCGTCGCGGTCGCAGGCGGCAGGACGATGCCGGACAAAGCGGCCGAGATGAAGGCCTGCGCCGTTGCCGCCACGATCGCCACGATCACCCAGACGGCGAGGTACCCCGCCGCCACGGCCAGCGGCGATGCGGCACGGGTCCGGTCGCTCAACTCGTTCTCGACGCGATCGGCGAAACCGACGATCAAAAGGCTCGCGGTCGGCAGCATCATCGCGACGCTCATGGCGATCCACATGCCGATCGCCACCCCGAGCCGCGAGAGCATTTCCGCCGTCGAGCGCGAACCGAGAATATCGGCGGGCGCGCAGAGCGCCTCCATGAACGCGGCGGCACCCGCAGACATGGTAATCGCTTCGGCGAACATCACCCCCCAGCCGAGCGCCGTCAGCAGAATGAGCACCGTGATCGCCACCGGCATCGGTTGCAGGATCGGGCCGAATTTTTGCCTGAACGCCGTCATGGACGCATGCTCCCTCGCGCAGGAAACCGATACTTTCGTGACGATCTCCTAGTCCGTCCATTGAAGCCGCTGCATTGATCGAAAGCAAGCGCGTGCTTTACTCGGCTCAGCGCCGCGCGGCAGATCCCCGACCTTCCCCGAGCCATGC
>NZ_DATGCW010000247.1:0-20628 GCF_035311605.1 Saliniramus sp. | reverse complement strand
ATTCTCGACCGTTTCGGGGATGCGTGCGCCGCGATAGATCGGCAGATAGATCAGAAAACCCGGTTGCAGATCGTCTTCCTCGATTTCCTGAACGAGTTCTACGCGCGCGGAGGTGGCGCGTTGGCCGCGATCGCGGGCACGCTCCATCGCATCACGCCGGATCGCTTCGGAAAACATGTCGTAGCCGAGCGCGGCGCGGTTTCGCACGTCCTGGGGTTCGAGATAGACGATGGTGGAATAAGCGTCCCGATCACCCTCGGGCCAGACCCGGAAATCGGTATGATACTGACGCATCCGTGCCTCGACCGTCGGTATTTCAGGCGCCGTTATCGAACGGGCGAAGCCGATCCCCTGCACGCCGGGATAAAGCTCCGCGATCCGCAGGCGGGCGACATAGCGGCGGAATTCCGGCTGGCTGACCGCGCCGGCGGGGCGGCTTGCCATCAGCGCGGCGGTGCCACGCAGAAGGGCGATGTAATCCTCCATGCGTTGCTGCACCGCCGCAGCGCGCTGTTCCACCATGGCATTGAAACGCTCTGCGTCGCGTTCACGCGCGAGGCGTTCGTATTGCTGGCTAAGAAAGAATGTCGCCGCGATCCCGGCGATCACCACGATTGCGGGAAAGATCAGCGCGCGCGGCGTACGGGTCGTGACCTGAAAGAGGCCGAGTCTCTTTTTCTTCTTCAAGTCACGGTCGCTTTCACTGTCCGGCACAAGGGGGTAAGCCTGCGCGCAACGCGCATCCCACGCATGGCGAACGCGCGACCGCGCGCGAGGTTCCCGCTTGCGGTGAAAATCTCAATCGCCCGGGCCCAGCCCCGCGATCGCGCGGGCGATGCCCTGTGCACGTGGCACCATGGTCTCGACTTCCATGTATTCCTCCGGCGAATGCGCCTTGCCGCCGACGGGGCCGGTGGCGCACAGGGTGGGGCAGCCGACGCTCGCGGTGAAGCCGGAATCGGCGCAGCCGCCGGCGAATTCGCCGTCGATGGTGACCCCGTTTTCCGCCATGGCCTTCTGATAGACCTCGAAGAGCGCTCGCGAGCCATCATCCTGTACCAGCGGATGGAATTCGCCCTTGATCAGGAGTTCCGCGCGCGTGCCGACGACATCCTCGGCTGCGCCGATCTCCATGATGCGCGCCATCGCCGCCTCGCGCTGGTCGGGGGTGATATAGCGCAGATCGATCTCGCATTCGGCGAGCGGGGCGACCGTATTCACCGATTGTCCGCCCCGGATCAGCCCGACATTCACGGTAATGCCGGCGTCAATATCGGTGATCGCATGCAGGGCGATGATCTTGTGAGCGAGCGCACCGATGGCCGAGGCGCCCTGCGCGAAGTTGCCGCCGGAATGGGCCGCCTTGCCGTGGAGGGTCATCTGCATGAACACCCCGCCCTTGCGCCCGGTCACGATATTGCCCGACGGGCGCCCCGGCTCGGAATTGAACACGGCGCGCGCCTCGCGGGCGGTCTCCTCGATGATCGGGCGGCAGGCGGGAGAGCCGATCTCCTCGTCGCTGGTGATCAGCCCGAGCAGCGGTGCCGGCGCGCCGCCGAATTTGTGATAGGCGGCGAGAACGAAGGCGTTGATCACGAGCCCGGCCTTCATGTCGCATACGCCGGGCCCGTAGGCGCGACCATTCTCGATGCGGAAGGGGCGGCGTGCGACCTCGCCGCTGGGGAAGACCGTGTCGCGGTGGCCCATCAGCAGAATCGGCTTGTTGGCACCGCCGGAACCGGCCACATGCGCCTTGATCACCTCGCCATAGGCCTCATCGGGGATGGTCGTGGTCTCGATGCCGTGTTCTGCGAAGAAACGCTTGAAGCGCTCCCCCACCGCATCGACGCCTGCCTTGTCATAGGAGCCGGAATCGATGTTCACGACCTCCTCCAGCAGGGCGAGCATGGCGGGTTTTTGCTCTTCGAGCCAGGAAAGGACGTGGTTGGCGGGGGCGGGGGCAGCGGACACGGGGATCACCTTCATCGGGGGGAGAGACCCGGTCAGGCTAGGCCCGTATGGCAGGATGACGGAAGCGGAAAATCGTCACGGGCGTTTCACAGGTCTCGCCTGAGGGGGCTACAGGGAGGCGGCCGCTCGCGCCGCCTGGTCGTAATGACCCGAGAGCGCGCGCATCATCGCGGCGATTTCAGAGAGCTGTTCCCTGTCGAGCGTGGTGGTGCTCAAGGGGCCGATCAGGAGCTTGTCGCGAATCTCGCGGTATTTCTTGCAGATATCGCGCCCCTTCCCGGTGATCTCGACGGTCTTTTCCTTGCCGGCGCGTCCTGATGTGACGAGGCCAGCGCCCTGCAGCTTCTTGACCCCGTAGCTCACGAGATGGGTCTCCTCGATCGAGAGAACGAGGCAGATATCCGCCAGCCGCTTGGCGCGTCCGCGATGGTTGACCGTATGCAGGATCAGCACGTCGAGCGCTGAGAGATCCGGCACGCCCGCCGCCGCGATGCAGCGCATCATCCAGCGATGAAAGGCGTGGCTGGCCAGTATCAGACCGAATTCGAACTCCGACAGGGCCGGCAGCGCCCCCTCCGCCAGATGGGCGGAAGAGACGATGGGACCGATGCCGGAGGGGTTCAGGCTTTTCGCACTCATGACGTCTCCGGATTCGCGCACCCTACTTTACGAATCGCGCATCAGCGGGGTGCCTCCAGCATGGTGCGCGGCAGCCAGAGCGCAATATCTGGATACAGTGCCAGAAGGAAGGCTGCGAGGCACATGATCAGAAAGAACGGTGCCGTGTAAAGCCCGAGCCTGAAGATGTCCTTTCCGGTAAGCGATTGCAGGACGTAGAGATTGAAACCGACGGGCGGCGTGATCTGCGCCATCTCGACCACCAGAACGATGTAGATACCGAACCAGATCAGGTCGAAACCGGCACCGACAACGAGCGGCATGATGATGGATGTGGTGAGCACCACCATCGAGATACCGTCGAGGAAGCAGCCCATGATGATGAAGAAGACCGTGAGGGCGAGCAGCAGCATGCCCTGTGACAGCCCGAAGCTGCCGATCCACTCCGCCAGCACGCGCGGAATGCCGGTAAAGCCCATCGCCGTCGTCAGGAAGGCGGCGCCAGCGAGGATGAAGATGATCATGCAGCTCGTCTTGGTGGAGGCGACGAGGGCTTCGCGCATGGTCTCCCATGTCATCGTCCCCGTCGCCCACGCGATGGCGAGCGACAGGAAGACCCCGACCACGGCGGCCTCGGTGGGGGAGGCGAGACCCATATAGATGGAGCCGATCACCCCGATGATCAGCAGGACCACGGGAGCGAGGCGGCGCAGTGCCTTGACCCGCTCGAGGAAGGGCATCGCCGGCTCCGGCGGTGGCATCTTGTCCTTGTTGAACAGGGCCCAGATGATCACGTAGGTCATGAACATGGCTGTCAGCATCAGCCCGGGGATCACGCCTGCGATGAACAGCCGCGCCACGGAGAGCTCCGTCGCTGCCGCATAGACGATCAGGATGATCGATGGCGGGATCATCAGACCGATCGTGGCCGACCCGGCCAGTGCCCCGATCGAAACCGTGTTGGAATAGCCGCGTTTGGCCAGTTCCGAGAGCGAGATGCGCCCGATCGTGGCGCAGGTCGCCGCCGAAGAGCCCGAGACCGCGGCAAAGATGGTCGAGCCGACGATATTGACGTGAATCAGCCGCCCGGGCAACTTCGCCAACCAGGGCGCAAGCCCGTCGAACATATCCTGCGACAGGCGTGTGCGGAAAAGGATGTCACCCATCAGGATGAACATCGGCAAAGCCGTGAGATCCCAGGATTTGGCCCCTTGCCACATCGATGTGGCGAGGATGGTGCCGGCGGGCAGGCTCAACTGCAGAATGATGGCGACGAAGCCCATCGTGGCGAGCGCCACGGCGATCCAGAGGCCCAGCCCGATCATGGCGAAGAGCAGGGCGATGAGACCGAGGCTGACAGGAAGCAGATCCATGGCTCACTCCTCCCGACCGAGATTGATGGCGTCCTCGGTGCCCGTGAAACTCGGACGTCCGGTGCGCAAGGTGATGATGAATTCATCAAGAAAGGCGATGGCCAGCAGTACGGCACCCACGACCATTGCGACCTGCGGGATGTAGAGCGGGACCGGCACCAGCCCGGGTGAGACTTCGTTGAATTGCCAGGTGGTATGGGCGTATTGCGCGAGATGCCAGGAGGCGAAACTCGCGGCGATGCCGCCGAAGAGCAGCGCGGCGCCTTCGAGCACGGAACGTACTTTCAGCGGAACGTTGTTGATCAGCATCGTCACCCGGATATGGACGCCGCTCTTGAGGGTTGCGGCAAGGCCCAGAAAGCTCGCTGCGGCGAGCAGATAACCGGCGATTTCCGAGAGTGACAGGATCACGAAGCCCGACCGGGCCAGACCAAGCGCGCTCAGTATGGCGTCCACGATCCGGCCGCCGACCTGCAGGCCGACGAGCAGGGCGATCGAAACAAGGCAGGCGATCGCGCCCCACAGGGCGATCGCGTAGGTGGTATCAAGAGTGCGTCGCATCAGTCCGGCTCCGAAAACAACAATAGCGCTCACGGCGAGACCGAATTCTGCGATCCGGTCCGCCGGAACGAAAAAGACCCCTTCCGCGGAAGGGGTCTTCGTGGTGCGTTATCAGCGCAGGGACTCGTAGGTCTCCAACACGGCAGCGCCGGTCTCACCAGCTTCCTCTTCCCACTCGACGGCGATCTGAGCGCCAATCTCCCGGAAGCCTTCACGCAGCGCGTCGGAGGGGGTGATCACGTTGATGCCGTTTTCGGCCAACGCTTCTGTTGCGGAAACCGTCACCTCTTCGGAAGAGGCCCAGCCGCGCTCCTCGGCGGTCGCGGCAGCTTCCAGCACGGCTTCGCGGGTCGCGTCATCCAGCGCCTCGAAAGCGGCGCTGTTGACGATCACCATGTTGCGCGGAATCCAGGCCTGGGTGTCGTGATAGTATTCCAGGAAGTCCCAGAACTGCGAATCGACGCCCGTGGCCGGGGAGGTGATCGTCGCCTCGACACGACCCGTGGCGAAAGCCGTCGGCAGATCCGCGACCTCGACCTGAACCGGCGTCGCGCCAGAAAGCGCCGCGATGCGGCCGGTGCCCGGATTGTAGGTGCGGAAACGCAGGCCTTCCATGTCCTCGATGGCGGTAATCTCCATCTTGGAGTAGATGCCCTGGGGCGGCCACGGCACCGAGAACAGCAGCGTCAGACCTTCTTCGGCGAGCGCCTCTTCAAGCGCAGGGCGCTGGGCCTGATAGAGCGCGCGGGCATCGTCATAGCTGGTCGCGAGGAAGGGCACCGAATCGAGGCCGTAGATCGGCGCCTCGTTGGCATGGAGCGAGACGAGCACTTCCCCGATCGGCGCGATGCCGGAGCGGATCGAGCGTTTGATCTCCGGGTGGCGGATCAGCGACCCGGCGGAATGGACGGTGATGTCGAGTGCACCATCCGTGGCCTCGCGGACATCATCGGCGAACTGGCTGATGTTGATGGTGTGGAAATTGCCGTCCGGGTAAGGCGTCGGCATGTCCCAGCTCTGAGCCGAGGCTCCGGCAGTCATTCCAACAACCAGACCGAGCCCCATTGTTGCGCGAGCAAAAGCTTTCATATACAATCTCCCATCGGGTTTGCGCATCCCTCTGATTTTACATGCGCGGTTGCATGCTGTACGGGCCCGGCACGCCTGTCAATATTTTAATAGCGATTTATACCTAATTTGTAGACAAAATGTCGTCATCCATCTTTAGGATGTCGCATACTTATGATCGTGCCCAACTCGCGCGGCGGGGCCGTCGTGCATTCGCGTCGTCATATTTTCGTGAAACGGCACGCTGGCACCCCATCGCCCGGTCGCCGGCACCCCGGTCGCCTTCCGGGCACGGTCGCCTAAACGCCTTCCGGCTGTGTCCCGTCAGCGGGCTGCGCGGTATCCTTCTCGCGATCCGAAACCCTGCCGGTCGGTTTCGCCGGCGGCCTGTTGTCGGAAATCGCCCGACCCTCATCAGTCTTGCCGGTCTTGCCGGTCTTAGTCGTCTTGCTGGCACGTTTCGTCTTGCCGGTCCGTGTCGCTTTGGGGGCTTCGGCTGTCGAGGATCCCGCTTCCCGGGATGCTGCCTTCGCAGAGTCGCTGCCCGGCGTCTCATTGCCCATGATCATGCGCGTGATCGCGTCGATACGCGCGCGCAGCCCTGCGTTCTCGGATTCCAGCTGCCTTTGCGCCTCCTTGCGAAAGGCGCCGAACTCCGCCTCGATCCGGCGGCGTTCGCCGCGGGCATGATCGAGCGCGCCTTGCAGGGAGGCCTTTTCCGCCCGCAATCCGTCGATCTCGCGCCGCAAGGCATCCTGCGCCGTTCGGGTCGCTTCGTCGGACGTACCCAGCTTGCGCCGGGTCAGGGCGAGGTGTCCTTCGAGAGCGGCGATGCGGGCGCTGGCTTTTTCCAGCTCGGCATGGCGAGCGGCGAGATCGCGACCCGTTGCGGCCTGCGCGTCCCGCGCCAGCGCGAGGTCCGCCTCAGTCTGCAGCCGTGCGGCGACGGCCTCGTCCCGCTCGCCGGCGAAATTCTCCGCCCGGCGTTCGAGCACCGCGCCCCGCGCTTCTTCGTTGGCGAGGGCCTTGCGGGTGCGCTCCAGCGCCATTCGCAATTCCGCGATGTCTTCGGCCCGGCTGCGCGAAACCCGCTCGATCTCACGGGCGCGACCGGTCTCGGCCTGGAGCCGCGTCTGCAGGTCGGAAACCTCGATGCGCCGTGCGTCGAGATCGGCGAGGGCGCGTTCTTGACGCGCCTGCAGATCGGCGAGCGTCGTGTCGCGCGCGCTGAGCGTTTCCCGGGTTTCAAGGAGTTCCGCACTCAGCCCGGCTGCGCGGGCCTCGCTGTCGGCCAGCGCATTGCGGGTCATGGCGAGATCCTGTTCGAGGCGGCCGATTTCGGCGCGGGCCGCTTCGCCTTCCTCCGTCAGCGTCGCGATGCGCGTCATGCGCCGCCCGAGCTCGGCCATACCCGTAGCCTGCTTTTCGCGCATCGTCTCAAGGCGTTGCTCGATGCGCCTTTCGCGCATGGCGAGTTCCGCGCGCAGCGTATCGCGCTCGGCATTGAGTTCGGCCACGGATGCGGGCAATTGCGCTTCCACGCGTCTGCGCGCCAGCCGGTCCGCGCGCTCGTTGAGCGCCGGCACGATCATCAGCCCGAAAAGCGTCGAGACGAAAAATCCCAACGCGAAGATCATGATGGTCTCGATCACGCGGCAACGCGCCCTTACTCGATCCTGCGCAGGTTTCGACCATGCCACGCCATGCGCCTGACCGCCACCCCGCTTTCCGGGCTTTGCGTCAGAAGGGGTTCCAGGTCGGACTTTCGGTGAAGTTCAGATAGCCGATATTGATGCCCAGGCGCGCTCCGACACCGGAGCGGATCGGCACCACGATGATGTAGTTGGCCGAAAGAGCCGTCATGCCGAAACCACCCACCACAAAGGCCGAGCCGTCCATGCCGAGGAAACGCTGGTAGATCGCGTCGGTCGACGGCAGTTCATAGACGAGCATCATCGTGCGCGAGCCTTCGCCGCCGAAATCGAAGCCGATCGAGGGACCCTGCCAGAACACGTTTCTGTTGCCCGCATTGCGCGTGTAGAGCACGCCTTCGCCGTAACGCAATCCGCCGATGAAGGCGCCACCTGCCTCCTGGCCGAGGATGTAGCCGTTGGGCTGGCCCCAGCGTGAAAAGGCTTCCTGCACCGTCAGCGCGAGGCCGCGCGAGATCGAGCCGAAAAAGGCATGGCCCTGTTCGATGATCTCCCGGGATTCGAATGTTTCGGGAGCATTGCGGGGGGTGGGTGCGACACCGCTGCCCGGCTGGCCCGGAGGCGGTAACGCGTTCTGCTGTGCGTTCCCCGCAGCAGCGAACGGCCCGGCGATCATCAGGGCGACCAGTGCCGGCAGCCAGAAGCGCAGGACGCTGCAGCTCCCGAGCGTGATGGCCGGGCGCATCATGAAACGGATTGAGCGCATGCGCGATCTCCTGCTCGCTATGTCGAATCGCCCGATAGTGACAATTCGAATGATTATCTGAACCCCGGTTTCAGCCCCGGAGCGCTACAACCCCCAGCCGGCGGAGATGTGTTCCGTCCGCGAAACCAAGCTTTAACCAAGAAGGGTAACATGGCGTTAACGCGCGAAAGCGGCTCGGCCTCATGCGAGGTGACGGAATTCTCCGCGAAGGCAGGATCGACGGGTGCATCATGGGCGTGCCTTCTGCGCCACGGCGTCCGGATTGCCGGGCTCGCCCTGGTGCTGGCTCTGCCGGGGCCCGGAGCCGATGCCCGTGCGGCCAGCCCCGATTCGACCGATGCCGGTGCGGCGCGCCTCGCCCTGCTGCCGCCGCTCGTCGGAGCGCAGCAAGGGGTGCGCCGGCATGATCATGCCGGGGTCGCGCTGGAGGGTTTCGACCCGGTCACCTATTTCCTGAGCGGCACCCCTCGCCCCGGCGATGCGATGCATGAAGCCGTCTGGAACGGTCACGCCTGGCGGTTTTCCAATGCGGCGAACCGCGCCGCCTTCCTGTCGCGACCCGATATCTATGCCCCGCGCCTGGGTGGCAACGATGCTCTCGCCATGACGGAAGGGCGCATGGTCGAGGCGCAGGCGCGGATCGCCGCGATCGTCGAGGGGCGGCTTTATCTGTTTCACACGCGTGTGGCCCGCGACGCCTTTCTCGATGATCCCGACGCTGCAGCCCGCGCGGAACGGGTCTGGCGCGAGAACCGCGAGCAGCTGGCGCGCCTGTAACGGTGCAATCGAGGCTTTTCAAGGGGCGCGAAGCCGGTTAGGGAACAACCGGTACGTCCTTGCGCGTGATTCGCGCATGTTGCCGGGGCGCCATCGGAGGCATGTTTCATGGCCAAGCTCGATCTCGATTCCCTCGATCTCGCCGCGCTGTTGTGCTCGCGGGTCTGCCATGACGTGATCAGCCCGGTCGGCGCAATCGTCAACGGGCTCGAGGTGATGGAGGACGAGAGCGATCCCGGCATGAAGGATTTTGCCCTCGATCTGATCCGCAAGAGCGCCCGCCAGGCCTCGGCCCGGCTGCAATTCGCCCGCATCGCCTTCGGGGCTGCTGGTTCTGCGGGCGCCGCGATCGATACCGGTGATGCCGAACAGGTCGCCAAGGGTTTCTTCCACGACGACAAGACGCGCCTCGTCTGGAATGCACAGCGCCAGCTTTTGCCGAAGAACCGCGTCAAGCTCCTGCTCAACCTCCTCGTCATGGCCGCCCAGGGGATTCCGCGCGGCGGCGAGATCGAGGTCACCATCACCGGTGACGAGAGCGCCTCTACCTTCCTGATCGCCGCCACCGGCAAGAATGCCCGGATCCCGCCGCACGCGCAGGCGCTGCTCGACGGCGAGCCGGAGGGTGACAGTGTCGACGCGCACGGGATCCAGTTCTACTATGCGGGCCTCGTCGCGCGCGCATCAGGCATGGCCGTTTCGCTCGACCTGGAAGGCGACGCCTTCAGGTTGCGTGCGGAATCCGAATAAAATCCGGAATCGCATCGAAGCATTGCAACGCGCCGGATGAACATTCTGTTAAGTATAATTCCGAGCAGATTTACCTTTTTTCCATATTCAGGAAACGGAACATAAAGAACTTCTGACGACACTCGAACTCCAGAAGCAGGCCCTGCGAGAGTAGAGTGACGTCATGGATGATCTTTTGCGCGAATTTCTGACCGAGACCGGCGAGCACCTCGATACGGTCGATGTCGAACTGGTTCGCTTCGAACAGGATCCCAACAACGAGACGATCCTGAGGAACATCTTCCGGCTCGTCCACACCATCAAGGGAACCTGCGGGTTCCTCGGCCTGCCGCGTCTCGAGGCGCTGGCGCATGCGGCCGAGACCCTGATGGGCAAGTTCCGTGACGGCCACCCGGTCACCACCGACGCCGTCTCGCTGATCCTGCAGACGCTGGACCGGATCAAGGAGATCGTGGCCGAGCTCGAGCGCACCGCCGCCGAGCCGGAGGGCGAGGATCAGGATCTGATCGGTGCGCTCGACGCGATGTCCAATGCCGATCCCGAGACGTTGCTGGCGAGCCGGTCCGACGGCGCGCAGGCCCCGTCCCGGGCATCCGTCGAAGCGGCGCCGGAAATGGCGTCGGAGGCAGCCGCCGCCGCATCGTCGGACGCGGCTGCCGTTGCAGAGACCGATGATGCTCCGGCCGCAGGCGGGTTCGTCTTCCAGCAGCTCGAGCGTGACCTTCTACCGGGTGAAATTCCCCTCGACGAGTTGGAGCGCGCCTTCATGGAAGCGCCCGGCCCTGATGACGAGGAGGGTGTGCTGGAAGAGATCGAGGCGCCGGTCGTGATGGAGGGCCGCGTGCTCGGCGAACCCGACGAGGCGCCGGTTGCGGCAGAGGTCGCCGAGGCGCCCGCAGCCGCTGCGGCACCCGTCGCCGACGACAGCCCGGCCGAAAGCAAGCCGGCGCCTGCTGCGAAGAAGCCCGAGGCGAAGGACAATCCCGGCAATGCCGGCGCCGAGCAGAACGTTGCCAAGGTCCAGACCATCCGCGTCAATGTCGATACGCTCGAACATCTGATGACGATGGTCTCCGAGCTGGTGCTCACCCGCAACCAGCTGCTCGAGATCGCCCGGCGCGAGGATGACAGCGGCTACAAGGTGCCGCTGCAGCGCCTCTCGCACGTCACCGCCGAGCTGCAGGAAGGCGTCATGAAGACGCGCATGCAGCCCATCGGCACCGCCTGGCAGAAACTGCCGCGCGTCATTCGTGATCTTTCTTCCGAACTTGGCAAAAAGATCGAGCTGGTGATGCAGGGCGCGGATACCGAGCTCGACCGCCAGGTGCTCGAAGTCATCAAGGACCCGCTGACACACATGATCCGCAACTCGGCGGATCATGGTATCGAGGATGCCGAGGCGCGCCGCGCCGCCGGCAAGCCCGAGCGCGGCACCATCCGTCTCAACGCCTATCATGAAGGTGGCACCATCACGATCGAGATCGCTGATGACGGCAAGGGCCTGAACTACGACGCGATCTCGCGCAAGATCGTCTCGCAGGGGCTCGCCACCGAGGCGGAAATCGAGCGGATGAGCGAAGCCCAGATGGCCAAGTACATCTTCCATCCCGGCTTCTCGACGGCTAACCAGGTCACCGCCGTTTCCGGGCGCGGTGTCGGCATGGACGTGGTCAAGACCAATATCGAGCTGATCGGCGGCACCGTCGAAATCCGCTCCGAGCAGGGCAAGGGCACTGTCTTCACCATCAAGATCCCGCTGACGCTGGCCATCGTGGCTGCCCTGATCGTCTCCGCTCAGGATCAGCGTTTCGCCATTCCGCAGGTTTCGGTTCTGGAACTCGTGCGTGTCAAGAACGGCTCGGATCACCAGATCGAGCGCATCAACGGGACCCCGGTGCTGCGCCTGCGCGACCGGCTTTTGCCGATCGTGCCGATCGGGAAGGTGCTCGGTCTCGACGGGGCGGAGGCCAATCCGGGCGATGAGGGCTTCGTCGTGGTCTCGCAGGTCGGGCGTCAGCGCTTTGGTATCCTGGTGGACGGCGTCTTCCACACCGAGGAAATCGTGGTCAAGCCGATGGCGACCAAGCTGCGCCATATCCCGATGTTCTCCGGCAACACCATCCTCGGCGACGGCGCCGTGGTGCTGATCATCGACCCCAACGGCATCGCTAAGATGGTCGGTCAGGGTACGGGCGACAACCAGTTCGGGGTCGAGGCAGCCGACGAGATGGAAGAGAGCAACGACAATGAATCGACGACACTGCTGGTCTTCCGTGGCGGTGGCGAGACCCACAAGGCGGTGCCGCTTTCGCTGGTCACACGCCTTGAGGAAATCGATGCGGCCAAGATCGAATGGGTCGGCGGACGCCCGCTGATCCAGTATCGTGGCAAGCTGATGCCACTGGTACCGGCCGATCCGGCCATCGCGATAAAGAGCGAGGGCCCGCAGGCGCTGGTCGTGTTCTCCGACGGGGAGCGGGCCATGGGGCTGGTGGTCGACGAGATCGTCGACATCATCGACGATGTGCTCGACATCGAACTCGTGGCAGACCGTCCCGATCTGCTCGGCTCCGCCGTGTTGCGCGGGCGCGCCACCGAGATCGTCAACGTGGTGCATTATCTGCCGCTGGCCCACGAGGACTGGACCTCCGGGGCACCGGTCAAGAATCCCAAGGATGCCCGCACCGTGCTGCTGGTGGATGATTCCTCCTTCTTCCGTGAAATGCTCAGCCCCGTGCTCAAGGCCGCCGGTTACCGTGTCATCACGGCGGCGGGGACCGAGCAGGCGCTTGCCGCCCTCAATGCCGACCGCCGCGTCGACGCGATCGTCGCCGATGTCGACATGCCGGGCCGCGACGGTTTCGCGCTGATCCGCGCCGTGCGGGCCCAGGCGCGGCTGTCGCGCCTGCCGGTGATCGCCCTGTCTTCCGCCGTCACGCCGGAGGCGATCGAGGAGGCGCGCAAGCTCGATATCTCGGAATTCATCGCGAAATTCGACCGGAGCGGCCTCGTCGCCGCTCTCGCCGAAACCGAAGCCCAGCTGGGAGAAGCCGCATGATGGCCGCCAACGTCAACGATGCCGGGCGCGACGGGCGCGCGGTGCAGGAATACGAGGAATTCGTCACCGTCATGCTGGGTGACCAGATGTTCGGTCTGCCGATCGACCGGGTGCACGATGTCTTCATCGCCTCCTCACTCACCACCGTGCCGCTGGCGCCGCGCGAGATCATGGGTCTGCTCAATCTGCGCGGTCGCGTCGTCACCGCCATGTGTCTGCGCCGCCGCCTCGGCCTGCCCGATCGCGACGAGGGCGCCCAGGACATGGCTGTCGGCCTCGAGCGCAACGGCGAATCCTACGGGTTGCTGGTCGATTCCGTCGGCGAGGTGATGAAGCTCTCCACCGAGACGCATGAGGCGAGCCCGGTCCACATGGATCAGGCTTGGGTCAAGCTCTCGCGCGGCGTTCACCGCCTCGACGGGCGGCTCCTGATCATCCTCGATGTCGATGCGGTTCTCGCCTTCGACGCCGAATCCCGCGCAGCCTGACGCTTCCGAGGAGGTCGTGATGAAGCATTGCCTGATCGTCGACGATTCAGCCGTCATTCGCAAGGTTGCGCGGCGCATTCTGGAGGGGCTCTCCTTCCGCACCTCGGAAGCCGAGGACGGCGAGCAGGCGCTGAACCGCTGCCGCTCCGAGATGCCGGACGCCGTCCTGCTCGACTGGAACATGCCCGTGATGGACGGCTATTCCTTCCTCCGGGCGTTGCGCGAGTTGCCCGGTGGTGAGGCGCCGAAAGTGGTGTTCTGCACCACAGAGAACGATGTCGGCAATATCGCGCGGGCCATGCGCGCCGGCGCGGACGAGTACATCATGAAACCCTTCGACAAGGAGATCATGACCGCCAAGATGCAGGAAGTCGGGCTCGTCTGAATCCTGTGCCGGCGCAATCCGTGCCGCCGCTTTCCGGCAGTGATGCCAGCTTGTTTCGCGCGCCGACCCGTTCGGGCAGCGCACCGGAGTCGATGAGTCCATGTCCATCGCGACAGCTTCGAATCAGGGATCCGTCACCGCAACGCCAATGCGGATCATGGTCGTCGACGACAGCGTCGTGATCCGCGGTCTGACGGCGCGCTGGCTCGAAGAGGCCGGCCACAAGGTGGTCGCGACCTGCAACAACGGCCGGGTCGCCGTCGACCAGATCGCCCGCGCAAAGCCGGAAATCGTGCTGCTCGACATCGAGATGCCGGAGATGGACGGCATCACCGCGCTGCCTTTGCTGCTGGCGAAATGCCCCGGCGTCTCCGTGGTCGTGGTCTCGACGCTCACCCAGCGCAATGCGCAGACTTCCCTGAAATGCCTCTCCCTCGGCGCTGTCGATTATCTTGCCAAACCCGAAAGCCATCGCGGTGTCTCCACCTCGGTGACCTTCCGGCATGATCTGATGATCAAGATCGAGGGTCTCGCCGCGCGCCATCGCGACGGCGTCGATGCCGCGATGACGCCGGCCATGTCTGCAGGGATGTCTGCAGGGATGTCCGCAGGCGGGGCAGGCGCGCGGCCGATGGCGGCGGCGCCGGGTGCCCGGACCTTCCGGGTCGAACGCGGCGCGCCGGCTGCAGCCGCCGCCGGATCGGGCGGGCGGCAATTCCTGCGCGCGCCACCGGCAGGAGGAGCGGGCGCATCCGCATCCGCATCCGCCCGGCACGGCCCGGCGGGGAATGTGCCGGCGGCAGCATCCTCATATGCCCGTGCGCCCGCCGCCCCTTCGCGTGCGGCGCCGACCCTGCGGCCCGTGGCCTCGAACACGCCCAAGCGCGTGCTCGTCGTGGGGGCATCGACGGGCGGTCCGCGCGCAGTGGGCGAGTTTCTCACGGGGCTGGGCCCGCAACTGCGCAATCTGCCGGTTCTGGTCGTACAGCACATGCCGCCGGTCTTCACCGCCGTCTTCGCCGAGCATCTGGGGGCCCAGACGGGGCTCCCTGCGGCCGAGGCGCAGGACGGGGAGGCCTTGCAGCCGGGACGGATCTATGTCGCGCCCGGCGGCAAGCATATGGGCTTGCGCCGCAATGGCGGCTCGGGCATCGCGCTGCGCCTCGATGACGGTGCGCCGGTGAATTTCTGCAAGCCGGCCGTCGATGTGCTGTTCTTCGACGCCGCGACGATCTTCGGGGCGCAGGTCCTCTCGGTGGTGCTCACGGGCGTGGGGTCCGACGGCACCCATGGCGCGCGCGCCATCGGCGAAGCGGGTGGTGCGGTGATCGTCCAGGACGAGGCGACGAGTACGGTCTGGGGCATGCCCGGATCGATCGCGAAGGCTGGCCTCGCCCATGAAATCCTGCCGCTGCGGGACATGGCTGGCGCGGCGCGACGCTTTTTGGGTGGGAGCAGGTAATGCTGGATGCCGATTTCGACTTTCTCCGCGCCTATCTGAAAGAGCGCTCCGGCCTCTCGCTTTCGGCGGAGAAACGCTATCTGATCGACAGCCGGCTCGGACCGGTCTGCCGGCGCTTCGCGCTGACCGGCGTGCCTGATCTGGTGACGAAGTTGCGCCAGGGTCGCGACCGCGCGCTGGAAACGGCGGTGGTCGAGGCGATGACCACCAACGAGACCTTCTTCTTCCGCGACAAGACGCCCTTCGACATCTTCAAGGACACGATCCTGCCGCAAATGCTTTCCGCGCGCGCGGGCAAGCGCAAGCTGCGCATCTGGTGTGCCGCCGCCTCTTCGGGGCAGGAGCCCTATTCGCTGGCGATGCTTCTCGACGAGGCGCGGACGAAGTTTGCCGGCTGGCAGATCGAGATCGTCGCGACCGATATCGCCGCCGAGGTGCTCGACAAGGCCAAGGCGGGGATCTACACCCAGTTCGAGGTGCAGCGCGGGCTGCCAATCCAGATGCTGCTGAAATATTTCCAGCAGAAAGGTGATAGCTGGCACATCTCGCCGGCGATCAAATCCATGGTCACCTTCAAGCAGATGAACCTGATCAAGGATTTCTCTCAGCTCGGCCATTTCGACGTGATCTATTGCCGCAACGTGCTGATCTATTTCGATCAGCCGACCAAGACCGACGTGCTCCGCCGGCTTTCGGCTGCGCTTGCGCCCGATGGCGTGTTGTTGCTCGGCGCTGCCGAGACCGTGATCGGTCTCACGGATGCGCTCGCGCCACACGCTTCGCAGCGTGGGCTCTATGTCGCTTCGGGAGCCGGGCGTGCGGGTGCGGGGCAACCGGCCACTGATGCCGGCAAGACCCGTGTGCCGGTCGGCGGATTGCGCATCGCCGCCGGAGGCTGAGCCCGGTGCCGGCGCTCAGCCATTCGTGTTCGGCCCGAAATTCGTGCAAATGCCGCGCTTGTCGCGTCGGTCTTGGCCTGTATAACAGTGTCTATTGTTCGAATCGGCTGCAAACGAGGGCGCGCCATGGCCAGCGATGCTGAACTGATCGCAGATCGGCGCAGAATGCGGCGCAAGCTGTCCTTCTGGCGCGCCCTCGGTTTCGCCGCCCTGCTCGGGGCGTTGATCGTGGTCGGCTGGCGCATTGCCGGGCCCGGCGATCTGGATTCGATACGCACGGCGCATATCGCGCGGGTCGAGATTTCCGGCGTGATCACCAATGACCGGCCCAGGATGGAGATGCTGGAGCGTATCGCCGAATCGCGGGCGGTGCGCGGCGTGATCGTGAGCATCAATTCCCCAGGCGGCACCGTCACGGGCGCGGAAGAGCTGTATCAGTCCCTGCGCGCGCTCGCACAGGACAAGCACGTGGTTGCTTTCGTCGACGGAACGGCGGCCTCCGGTGCCTATATCGCCGCGCTCGCAAGCGACCATATCGTCTCGCGCGAGACGGCGGTGGTCGGCTCGATCGGCACAGTGTTCCAGATGCCCAATGTCCGGGAACTGCTCGACAATATCGGCATCAGCATGCTCGAACTGCGCTCCACGCCGCTCAAGGCGGCGCCGAGCCCGACCGGCGAGATCGACGAGGAGGCCGTTGCGGCCCTGCGCGAACTGGTCGACGATACGTATGCATGGTTTCGCGAACTCGTCGCGGAACGCCGCGCGCTTGATGCGCAGGCCACGGCAGACGTCGCCGATGGGCGCGTCCATATCGGACGCCGGGCTCTGGCTCTTTCGCTCGTCGATGCCCTCGGCAACGAGGATGATGCGCTGGCTTGGCTGACAGAGGCGCATGACGTCGATTCCGATCTGCCGGTCGAGACCTGGCGCCCGTACCGGGAGCGTTCGGCCTTCGACCTGATGACAAGCGCGGCGTTCCTTGCCGATGTTGCGGGATTCGAGCGACTTTCGGGGCAGCTTTACGGTTTCGTTGGTCATCGCGAACGCATCGAACTTGACGGGCTGCTCGCCATCTGGCAGCCTGAGCTTGAAAATTAGATAAAATTCAAAGAATTAGCGCCGATGATCAAATCAGAACTGGTCCTGAGAATCGCCGAACAGAACCCGCATCTCTATCAGAGAGACGTGGAAAATATCGTGAATGCGATTCTCGACACGATCGTGGACGCGCTGGCGCGCGGTGACAGGGTCGAATTGCGCGGCTTCGGCGCGTTCTCCGTGAAGAAGCGCGATGCACGGATCGGGCGCAATCCGCGTACCGGCGAGACGGTTCCGGTTTCGGAGAAGGTGATTCCGGTCTTCAAGACCGGCAAGGAAATGCGCCTGCGGCTCAATGGCGGCAGCAGCGCTTCGGGCGCAGCAGGCGGTGAGCAGACGCAGCCCGCGATCGCGGCCCGCGCGGTTGATTGAGACGGAAGCGGGCCAGAATCCGCGCGAGACTGAGAAACAGATCAGGGAACGACGACGCTATGGCGGGTTTCATCAAGGCGCTCATCCTCATACCAGTTGGCTTCGTGATCATCCTGCTCGCCATCGCCAATCGTGCGCCGATCACCATTTCGTTCGATCCGTTTTCCGCATCCGACCCGCTCATGGCCATCTCGGCCCCGCTTTGGCTGGTGCTTTTCATTGCCCTGACCATCGGCGTCATGATCGGCGGCGTCGCGGCATGGCTGGTCCAGGGCAAGCACCGCAAACTGGAACGGCAATACAAGCGTGAATGTGATTCGCTGCGCAAGGAGGTCGATACCGCGCGCGAATCAACCCGCGCGAATCCGGGCGCGCTGACGGCACCGCAAGGGGGCAGCGCCATTACGGCACGCTCGTGAGGGCCTTGGACAGCCGCCGGTGTGATTCTGTTGCAAGTCTCGGTCGTGGCAAGTCACCCGGCACGCGAAATTCGACAGCATGGCTGGTGCGACTGAGGGCGCAGCGATATCCGCTGCCGTCCGTCGTGGTTCTGCCCGGCGATAAAGTCTGCGCGGACCGGCCCGCGGCATTTCCGGTCAAGGTCCGCTTTTGGGAACGCGGTCGCGCCCAGCTTCACGGAATTGGCGTAGAGCCCTGACGAAGCGCGACTTCCAAGCCCCATCCGACATGCTGCAGGCTTTGAGATCTGATTCAATTGCGTTCGATCATGGCTGCCTGACATTTCGGATCGAAGGCAGGCTGCATTTTCAAAATGGACACATTTTGTGCAATAATTCACAGTCCATGCGTTTGATCTGCGCGCTCGAAGCGAATTCTTCAGGCTTGACGTAACGTAAGTACCGGGACACGCTAGTGCGCGCTATGTCGAAAAAGAATATGAACACACATTCGGCATGACCGTTTCCAGAGGATCGAACTCGCGTTGGGAGAACAACATGAATCATTTCACCAAGGGGCTGCTCGTGGCCGGGGTCAGCCTCGGTTTCAGCTTTTCCGCCCAGGCCCAGAACTGGGACATGCCTACCCCCTACCCTGATGGGAATTATCTCACCCAGAACGTAATCCAGTTCGCCGAGGAAGTCGCCGAACTCACCGACGGCCGTCTGAACATCACGGTGCATAGCGGTGCCTCGCTCTTCAAGATGCCGGAGATCAAGCGTGCTGTGCGCACCGGGCAGGCCCAGATCGGCGAGATCCTGCTCTCGGCTTATGGGAACGAAAACCCGATCTTCGAGGTTGACGGCGTGCCGTTCCTCGCAGCCGGTTTCGACAATGCCGAGAAGCTGTGGCAGGCGCAGAAGCCGATCCTCGAGGAAGTCCTCGCCGAGGAAGACCTGATGGTGCTGTTCACGGGCGTCTGGCCGGGCCAGGGCCTCTACGCGCAGGAGCCCGTCGAGACCTTGGCGAATATGGAGGGCGTGCCCTTCCGCGCCTATAATGCGGCGACGTCGCGTCTGGCCGAGTTGATGGGCGCCGTTCCGACCACGGTGCAGTATGCCGAGGTGCCCCAGGCCTTCTCGACCGGTGTCGTTGATGCGATGCTGACCTCCGCCACGACGGGCGTGGATGTGAAGTCCTGGGATTTCCTCGAATATTACTACACCACGGATGCCATGCATCCCAAGAACCTGGTTTTCGTCAACCAGAGCGCCTTCGATGCACTCGACGCCGATATCCAGGAAGCCGTTCTGACCGCTGCGGCCAATGCCGAAGAACGCGTCTGGGCGCAGGCCCGTGAAGAGGGCGCCAAGGCCACGGCGGAACTCGCCGATAACGGCATGAATGTCGTCGAGCCCGGCGATGCGCTGGTCTCCGAACTCCAGGAAGTCGGGGCCCAGATGACCGAGGAATGGAGCGAGAAGGCCGGTGAGCGCGGTCAGCGTCTGATCGAAGCCTACGAGTCAATGTAATTGCTTCCATGATCGTGCGCACGCGGATCTCTGACGATCTGCGTGCGCATGCCTGCCGCACTCGAATAACGTGTCGTAAGAATCAGCCGAACCGCGGAGGTGTCGCGCATGGACGTGCTGCGTCGGGCGACCGATTTTGCCTATAAAACCTGCGGTATTGCAGCCGCGATCGCGCTTGCCGCCATTGCCGTTCTGATGCTTGCCCAGATCATCGGGCGTCTTTTCGGGATCATGGTGCCTGGCGTCAACGAAGCGGCGGCGTTCCTCCTCCCCACAACCAGCTTTCTGGCGCTGGCCTACGCCTTCCGGGCCGGCAGCCATATTCGCGTCTCGCTCGTTCTCCACATGTTGCCGGACAAGGCGCGGCGCGTGGCCGACCTGCTTTCGGTGGGCATCGGCGCACTGCTCATGGGCTTCTTCGCCAAATCGACCTGGGGGCTGATGCAGGATTCAATCCGCTTCAGTGAAGTTTCTGACGGCCTCTTGGCGATCCCGCTCGCCGTTCCGCAGGCGGCCATGTTTCTCGGCATCGCCATGCTGACGCTGGCGATGGTGGAAGAGTTCTTCAACATCCTGTCTGGCCGTACGCCGAGTTTCGACGACACACGCGACGTCGTCATGCGCGAACGCGAAGATGCATCAAACGACTGATTCACGAAAAGGACCGGGCCCTTGGATCTGTTGACGCAATCGATCATCCTGATCGTCCTGCTGTTCGCCTTTCTCGGCGGCGGATTGTGGGTGGCGATGGCGCTGGCAGCCCTCGGGCTCGTCAGCATCACCATGTTCAGCAGCGCGCCCGCTGGCCTGATCATGTCCACCAGCATCTGGGGCGGAACGGCGACCTGGACGGTGGCCTCGCTGCCGCTCTTCGTCTGGATGGGTGAAATCCTGTTTCGCACGAAGTTGTCCGAAGACATGTTCGCCGGACTCGCGCCCTGGCTCGGGCGGCTTCCCGGGCGGCTGGTGCATGTGAACATCCTCGGCTGCGCCGTCTTCGCCGCCGTCAGCGGATCCTCGGCGGCGACCGCGATGACGGTCGGCAAGATGTCGATCCCGGAATTGTCCAAACGCGGCTATGACGAGAAGCTCATCATCGGATCGCTGGCCGGCTC
Source organism: Saliniramus sp. (assembly GCF_035311605.1). Taxonomy (NCBI): domain Bacteria; kingdom Pseudomonadati; phylum Pseudomonadota; class Alphaproteobacteria; order Hyphomicrobiales; family Salinarimonadaceae; genus Saliniramus; species Saliniramus sp. The sequence goes on along the minus strand of NZ_DATGCW010000247.1, from coordinate 281 downwards.
GGGTACGCTCGGCCTGCTGATCCCGCCTTCCATTATCCTGATTGTCTACGGCGTCTCTGCGGAAGTCTCGATCGTGCAGCTCTTCATCGCCGGCATTCTGCCTGGTGCGATGGTGGCGTCCCTGTTCATGCTCTATGTCGGTGGCTGGGCGCTGCTCAACCCATCGAAGATTCCGATCTCCGACATCAGGATGACGCTGAGGGAGAAGCTCTGGTCGTCCCGGCGGCTGATCCCGGTCATCCTGCTGATCGCTTTCGTGATCGGCTCGATTTATCGCGGCT
>NZ_DATGCW010000246.1:0-4343 GCF_035311605.1 Saliniramus sp. | reverse complement strand
CAGCGCGCCGGTGGCGTTCTGACACCCTTCGCCGCGCCGCAGACAGCGGAGCGCATCGTCGTCGATTGTGGCGCCCGTCAGGGCCGCAGCTTCGCCGCCGAGCGCGAGGCAGAGGGCGCCAACGTCTTCGACGCCGCCGTCGCGCATATCCGTAATCTGCAAAAGGACGGTCGCAAGGTCATGCTCGCGGCCTGGTCGGAGGGCTCGCGCGAGCGGCTCGAACACGTGCTGGCCGATCACGGGCTGGAGCACGTCAAGGGGCTGCGCCGGTTCGACGAGGTGGAGGCGCTTTCCAAAACCGAGATCGGCCTCGCGGTCTGGGGCATCGAATCCGGCTTCGAGGCGCGCGATGTCGCGGTGATCGGCGAGCAGGACATTCTCGGCGATCGCCTCGTGCGTGCGCGGCGTCGGGGCAAGAAGCCGCAGGATGTGCTGACCGAGGTCTCCGCCCTCACCCCCGGCGACGTGATCGTGCATGCCGATCACGGCATCGGACGCTTCATCGGGCTCAAGACCATCGAGGCTGCCGGCGCGCCGCATGATTGCCTCGAGATCCACTATGCCGGTGGCGACCGTCTCTTCCTGCCGGTGGAGAATATCGAACTTTTGACGCGCTACGGCTCCGAGGATACCGAGGTTCAGCTCGACAAGCTCGGCGGCGGCGCCTGGCAGGCGCGCAAGGCGAAGATGAAGCAGCGCATCCGCGAGATGGCGGACGGGCTTATCAGGATCGCCGCCGCCCGCGTCATGCGCGAGGCGCCCAAACTGACGCCTCAGGAAGGGCTTTACGACGAATTCGCCGCGCGCTTCCCATTCGAGGAAACAGAAGACCAGCTCAACGCCATCGATGCGGTGATGAACGATCTCGCCTCCGGGCGTCCGATGGACCGACTCGTTTGCGGCGATGTCGGTTTCGGGAAGACCGAGGTTGCGCTGCGCGCCGCCTTCGCCTGCGCCATGGCCGGACGTCAGGTCGCGGTGGTGGTGCCGACGACGCTGCTCGCGCGCCAGCATTTCAAGACCTTCGAGGAACGCTTCAAGGGCCTGCCCGTGCAGATCGGCCAGGCCTCGCGCTTCGTCAATTCCGCCGAGCTCAAGCGCGTCAAGGAAGGCATTGCCGACGGTACCGTCGATATCGTCGTGGGCACCCATGCGCTGCTGGGCAAGACGGTGAAGTTCCGCGATCTCGGCCTGATCATCGTCGATGAGGAGCAGCATTTCGGCGTCAGTCACAAGGAGCGGCTGAAGGAGCTGCGCGCCGAGGTGCATGTGCTGACGCTCTCCGCCACCCCGATCCCGCGCACGCTGCAGCTCGCCCTCACCGGGGTGCGTGAGCTCTCGCTGATCGCGACGCCGCCGGTCGACAGGCTGGCCGTGCGCACCTTCGTCGCGCCCTTCGATCCGCTTGCGATCCGCGAGGCGCTCTTGCGCGAGCGCTATCGCGGCGGCCAGGCCTTCTATGTCGCGCCGCGCATCGAGGATCTGAGCGAGGTCAAGGCCTTCCTCGATCGCGAGATACCCGAGGTAAAAGTCGCGGTCGCCCATGGCCAGATGGCGGCCGGCCAGCTCGAGGACGTGATGACGGCGTTCTACGAGGGCAAGTTCGACGTGCTGCTTTCCACAACAATCGTCGAATCGGGCCTCGACATCCCCACCGCCAACACGCTGATCGTGCACCGCGCCGACATGTTCGGCCTGTCTCAGCTCTACCAGTTGCGCGGGCGCGTCGGGCGCTCGAAAACGCGGGCCTACGCGCTGTTCACGGTCCCGGAGAATCGCACCCTCACGCCGCAGGCGGAGCGCCGCCTCAAGGTGCTGCAATCGCTCGATACGCTCGGCGCCGGCTTCCAGCTCGCGAGCCACGATCTCGACATTCGCGGCGCCGGCAATCTGCTCGGCGAGGAGCAATCGGGCCATATCCGCGAGGTGGGTTACGAGCTCTATCAGCAGATGCTGGAAGATGCCGTCTCCCAGCTCAAGGAGGGCAAGGGCGAGGTGATGGAGGACCAGTGGTCGCCGACCATTGCCATCGGCGCGCCGGTGATGATCCCGGAGAATTACGTCCCCGACCTGCAACTGCGCCTCGACCTCTACCGCCGCCTCGCCGGCATGGAGGATGAGAGCGCCATCGCGGAATTCGGCATCGAGATGGTCGATCGCTTCGGCGAGAAGCCATCAGAGGTCGATCAGCTCCTCCAGGTCATGCAGATCAAGGTGCTGTGCCGGCGCGCCAATGTCGAGAAGGTCGAGGGCGGGGCCAAGGGCATCACCGTCTCCTTCCGCGACAATTCCTTCGCCGATCCGGCCGGCCTCGTCGCCTATGTGGCCGATCAGGGCCCGACGGCGAAGGTGCGCGCCGACATGAAGATCGTCTTCATGCGCGACGTCGCCGATATCGACCGCCGCCTGAAGACCACCCGCAACATCCTTCGGGAGCTGGTGAAGATCGCCGAGGGCAAGAAAGCGGCTTGAGAGCAATACCATCCCGCTTCCGCGCCCTTCCCGATTGCACCGGACGCTGTGGCGGCGTAACCATGTGCCGGTGCGGCAATCGGGATACGAGGCAACGGCATGACACAGGCGGCGATAGTCCATGACCAGTATCCGGATAGGCATATCCGGAGCATCCTGCAGCAGACGCGCACGATCGCGATCGTCGGCGCCTCGGCCAATCCGGCGCGCCCGAGCTGGATCGTGATCAAGTATCTGAAGGAACGCGATTTCGACGTCATCCCGGTCAATCCGGGACTGGCGGGAACCGAGATTCTCGGCCTGCCCGTCTACGGCACGCTCGCCGATATTCCCCGCCCCGTCGACATGGTCGAGATCTTCCGCAATTCCGCCGCTGCGGGCCCGATCGTCGACGAAGCCCTCGCGCTCGACCCGCTGCCGAAGGTGATCTGGATGCAGCTCTCCGTGCGCAATGACGAGGCCGCAGCGCGGGCGGAGGCACGCGGGGTAACGGTCGTGATGAACCGCTGTCCAAAGATCGAATATGGTCGCCTCTCCGGTGAGATCGCCTGGCAGGGAATCAACTCACGGGTGATTTCAGCGAAGAAGCCGACGCTTGCCGTGAAGGGTTTCCAGAAGCTCACCCTCGGCCAGAATCCATATGGCGGCGGGCGCCGCTGACATATCCCGCCATTGCGTTCGAAAGATCAAAGCCCGATGCGTATCGCCACGTGGAACGTCAATTCTATCCGCACCCGCCACGACCACCTGCTGGCCTTCCTCGAAGAAGCGAAGCCGGATGTGTTGTGCCTGCAGGAGCTCAAGACGACACAGGAAAACGTCCCGACAGGCGCGATCGAGGATGCGGGATACAATCTCGTCGTGCATGGCCAGAAGAGCTATAACGGCGTCGCCATCCTCTCACGCCACCCGATCGAGGATGTGCGCACCGGTCTGCCGGGCGATGATTCCGACGAACAGGCGCGCTACATCGAAGCCGTGATCTCCCGTGACGGCGAGGCCGTGCGCGTCGCCTCGATCTACCTGCCGAACGGCAATCCGATCGATGACGCCAGGAAATTCCCCTACAAGCTCGTCTGGATGGACCGCCTGATTGCGCATGCACGAGGCCTGCTCGCGGACGAGGAAATCTTCGTGCTCGCCGGCGATTACAACGTCATTCCGCAGCCGCGCGATGCGGCGAAGCCGCAAGCCTGGGTGAATGACGCGTTGTTCCAGCTGGAGACGCGCGCTCGCTGGCGGGCACTGGAGGCGCTCGGGCTCACCGATGCCCTGCGCGCCTGCGACGATTCAGACGGGCTCTACACTTTCTGGGATTACCAAGCTGGCGCCTGGCAGCGCAATAACGGCATCCGCATCGACCATCTGCTGCTCTCGCCCCGTGCGGCAGACCGGTTGGCCGGCTACGCCATACACAAGCATGTGCGCGGCTGGGAAAAGCCCTCGGACCACGTACCGGTCTCGATCGACCTTACGTGAGGCCGCGGCTTCGCGCTCAGACCTTGTCGATGACCTTGCCGTCGGCAATGGTGATGATGCGATCCATGCGCGATGCAATCTCGACATTGTGCGTCGCGATCAGCGCGGCGAGGCCGGTGGCGCGCACCAGCGAGACCAGCGTGTTGAACACGTGCCCGGCCGTCTGCGGGTCGAGATTGCCGGTTGGTTCGTCGGCCAGAAGCAGGCGCGGCGCATTCGCCACGGCGCGCGCGATCGCGACCCGCTGCTGCTCGCCTCCCGAAAGCTCCGAGGGACGATGCGTGGCGCGCGGGCCGAGGCCGAGAAATTCGAGCAATTCCCGCGCCCGCTTGCGGGCTTCCGCCTTGGGCAGGCCGCGAATGAGTTGGGGCATCACCACATTCTCAAGCGCG
>NZ_DATGCW010000245.1:0-6439 GCF_035311605.1 Saliniramus sp. | reverse complement strand
CACCAGCATGATCGATGGCGGGATCAGAATTCCCAAGGTTCCACCGGCGCAGACGACCCCTGCGGCGAGACGCGGATAATAGCCGTATTTCAGCATGACCGGCACGGCGAGAAGACCGATCACCGTTACCGATGCGCCGATGATGCCGGTTGCGGTGGCAAACACGGTCGCCGTGAGCAGGGTCACGAGATAGAGCGAGCCGGGCAGACCGCCCATGGCGAGCTGAAGCGCCCTGAACAATCGCTCCATCAAGCCCGTTCGCTCGAGGAAGAAGCCCATCAGCACGAAGAGCGGAATTGCCGCGAGCACCTCCTCCTGCATGATCCCGAATGTCTGCGAGACCATCAGCCGGAAGACGCGGTGTTCCATGCCCATATAGCCGAAGACCACGGCGAGGAGCATGAGGGTGAAGGCGATCGGGAAGCCGATGAAGATGGTTACGAGCAGCAGGCCCAACATGATCAGGCCGAGATACTCCGTGGGAATCATCTCGAATATCATGGCCATCTCCCGTAGACGGCCGCATGCAGCGATTTGAGCAACTCGGAAACTCCCTGCAGAATCAGGAACGCGATCCCCACGGGTATGGCTGTCTTGAACGGGTAGATCGGCGGCGCCCAGGGTGAATAGAAGCCACGCTCCAGCTGCTCCCAGGAACGCTCGGCGTAGATATAGCCGGCATCAAAGAACAGATACATCGCGGGGAAGAAGAGCACCACGTAAGCTATGGTATCGACAATGCCCTGTGTCCGTGGCGACCAGCGATTATACAGAAAATCCGTGCGGACGTGGCCACCCTTGAGCAAGCAATAGGCTGAGCCCAGCATGAACATCGAACCGTAGAGCATGTAGGTGATGTCATAGGCCCAGACCGTCGGTGCTTCGAAGCCATAACGCAGGATCACATGGTAGACGATGGCAAACATCAAGACGACGGCGAACCACGCAACAACGCGCCCCGTCCAGAGCGTGAAGGTATCGATCGCCCGCGTCGTGGTTCGGACGATGGTGGGAAAGGTCATCGGCGCGACTCCCGGAGGGGGATCCGAACGGCGGATGGTGGAAAGGAGGGAAGGTGGTGGCGCTACCCGTTGGTGTCCGGGCGAACCCCGACACCCGACACCGGCAGCGCCACCTGATCATGCGAGATTTCCGGAATCAGTTATCCTGGAAGAGCTCGTAATAATCCGGCGCGGTATAATCCATCTCGAACATGCCGCTCTCGACCAGACCGTCCGGCCCCCAGTAGATATCAGCGATATTCTTCCAGTTGGGCTCGAGGATACGACGCGCCACGACGTTACGCTCCGCATAAGCGAGCTGGCTGTCGGCGATCGCCTTGAAGGCCGGATTGTCGTTGTACTCGGTCTCGAGGATCGTATGCCAGACATCGAGCGACTCGGCGAGGATATCATCCGGAGTGCGGCGGAACTCGACGCCCGCTTCCGTCAGATTCTCCATCGCATTGCGGTTCTGGGTCATCTTGTGAGTTTCCCACCAGAAGAAGTGCGCCTGGGTGGTTGCCAGGATGACGTTCTGCAGGTCCTCGGGCATGGAATCCCAGATTTCCTTGTTGAACAGCACTTCCATCACCGTGACCGTCTCGTGATAGGCCGGGGCGTAGTGAATGCTCCAGACATCCTCGAAGCCGAGCGCCTCATCGTGATAGGGGTTCACGAACTCGGCGGCATCGATCACACCGCGCTCACCGGCGGGCACGATTTCACCACCTGGCAAGGTAATGACCGAGAGGCCCATATTGCCATACATCTCGCCCGGAATACCGGGGATGCGCAGGCGCAGGCCTTCCAGATCGGCTGCCGATGACAGCTCCTTGTTATACCAGCCGAAGCTCTGCGGCCCCGAACTGCCGGCCGGCATCCACTCGACATTGGCATTCAGGACGTTCTGGAAGAAGTCGTTGTTGGTCTCGCGGCCACCACCGTTCCACTGCCAGCCCCAGTAATCCACCGGGTCCATGCCGAACGGACCACCGGGACCGGAGGAGACCATGACGGAGGCGCGGTTCTTCCCGACCCAGTAGCCTGCCCAGGCATGGCCGCCGTCGATGACCCTGTCACTCACGGCATCCAGCACCTCGAAGGCGGGAACGATTGAGCCGGCAGGCAGCGTCTCGATGACGACACGACCGGACGTGTTCTTTTCGACTTCGGCGGCCCAGCGCTCGAAATTATGGTGGTGGGGGTCGGCTGCAGACCAGGTCGACTGGAATGTCAGATCGAATTCCTGGGAATGCGCCTGCGTCGGAATTCCGACGGCGGCGATTCCGGCAATGGCGACGATCGCCGTTCCGGCAAGCAAATTCTTCATCAGCGTTTCCTCTCTGGTGGGGCGCCATCCTGACGCCGCTTCCGCGGGAGCGTTTGCGCCCCTCTTTGGGAGTCGTTCAGCGAATAGCCGGGCGAACCTTCGCTATTCGTAGCGCAGTGTGTGAAAATCTGGACGCTACGTCAATCACTCGTAATCAACGGCACTTCCGCAACGACGTTTGCGTATTTTTTAGTCAATTTCGCAGCGGAATCCGAGCCATTCCTACGATTGACTATTTTAAATTGCATGAACTGTGCAGATGCGCATCCGCATCAGCATCCACCCGAGGCCAACCGGTCGGCGCAGAGCCTCGGATGCGGCAGATCACACCGGAACACCGGCGATTCGGCGGTAATCCAGGCATTGAAGCGGCCTGGAAAACAGTTTGATGCAATCAAGGCCTGCGCCAGAGCCGCCGTGCCGAGATACGCATGCTCTCGTTACGGAAAACCTGTTTTTCCGCTACGTCAAAGATCATCCGGTCCGGACATGCCCGCCTTGTGGGCCGCGAGCGCCGCAAGCCGGCCGTCTCGCCAGGCACTCAGTCTGGCATGCCGTTGCGGGTCCGGCGTCGCGCCGGGCGCGCGCCCCCGCGCCTGAGCGGCTGCGGCCAGGGCGGTCGCGAGGCCGGGATCCCGCCACGTCTCCGGCCCGGCCTGCGATGCCGCGAAGCGCGCGAAGAACGGCCCGTAGCGCGCGCAGTAATCCGCGACGCCGCCCGGCGCGTTCAGATCGATGGTCTCGAACGGCCCCATGAAGGACCAGCGCAGGCCGAGCCCCTGCGAGACGGTGGTGTCGAGATCCTGCGGGCTCACATAGCCTTCCGCGACGAGCCGGAAGGCCTCGGTCAGCAGCGCCGCCTGGAGCCGGTTGAGAATGAAGCCGTCAACCTCGCGGCGCACCTCGACCGGCGCCTGCCCGATCGCGGCGAACATCGCCCGCGCCTTCGCAATCACCTGCGGATCGGTCCATGGCGCGCCGGACAATTCGACCACGGGGATCAGATGCGGCGGGTTCACCGGATGCGCCACCAGGCAGCGGGCGCGGTGCGGGAGATTCTCGGTGAAGAGCGAGCACTGGATCGCGGAGGTCGAGGAGGCGATCACCGTATCGGGGCCGCACAAGGCATCGAGTTCGGCAAAGAGTGCCGTTTTCACCTCAAGCCGCTCGGGCCCGTTCTCCTGAACGTGATCGGCACCCGCGACCGCGTCCTTCAGATCTGCGGCGACCCGGATGCGCGCGGATGCGGAATCGGGATCGTCGCACAGCCCGTGGCCGGCGAGGATGGCGAGGCCCTGTCGACAGAGCCCGGGGGCATCGTCGCGCGCCGCCTGATCCGTGTCGTAGAGGACGGCCTCCCAGCCGGCTCGGGCGAAGATCATCGCCCAGGCCCGTCCGATCAGCCCGGCCCCGATGATCGCAACCTTGCCGGGCGCCACCAGCACTTTCCCATCCGCATCAAGGCTCGTATCGGCCCGGTCTTCGGTCATCGCGTTTCCTTCCCTGACTTGCTTTTTTCTCGTGAACGGCGTTGGCCTGCCCAGTCTAGCCGAATGCGCCGCGCGGTCATCGGGGCAAGAGGAAAGCAGGATGCGCGCAAGCGGGCGTTCCGGATTGGTGCATCGCCCGGTTCGGCCAGGGTCCGCGACCAGCTAGACTGGACGCAGCGCGGGCTCGCCAAGGAAAGCCCCGATATCAGGGAGGATGAAATGGATATGGATATTGCCGGCTTGCGGGTACTGGTCACGGCGGGTGCCGGGGGGATCGGCCTCGAAATTGCGCGTGCTTTCGCTCAGGAAGGCGCGAAGGTGCATGTCTGTGACGTCGATGACGAGGCACTCGACGCGTTGCAGGCGAGCGATCCGCAAATCAGCGCGAGCCGCACTGACGTCACCGACCGCAAGGCCGTCGCCGCCCTATTCGACGAGGCGATCGATCGACTCGGCGGCCTCGACGTGCTGGTCAACAATGCCGGCATTGCCGGGCCGACCGGGCGTGTCGAAGAGATCAACCCGGAGGATTGGGATCGCTGTCTGGAGGTCTGCCTGACCAGCCAGTTCAATTGCGCGCGCCTCGCCGTGCCGCATCTGCGCCGGAGCGAAAACGCCTCGATCATCAATCTGTCATCGGCTGCGGGCAAGCTCGGTTTTCCCCTGCGTTCGCCCTATGGCGCGGCGAAATGGGGCGTGATCGGCTTTACCAAGGCGCTCGCCATCGAACTGGGCGAGGATGGGATCCGGGTCAATGCGGTGCTGCCGGGCCTTGTCGCGGGTGATCGCATCCGCCGCGTGCTCGAAGGCAAGGCGCAGGCGCGGGGCATGAGCTATGCAGAGGTCGAGGACCAGGCGCTCGCCGGCGTCTCGCTCAAGACCATGGTGACCGCACGCCAGATCGCCGATCAGATCCTGTTCGTCTGCTCGCCGCGCGGGCGCACCATCTCGGGCCAGTCGCTCTCCGTCTGCGGCGATACGCGGCTGCTGGTCTGAGACGCGCGATTTGGCCGGCCCGTGACCACGCATTGCGTGCGCGACGGGTCTGTGATCGCACGATTTTGCCCGCTACTCCACGAACGCCCGCAGCATCTTCGCGGCGCGACCGAGCTGGTCGTCGTTCATGCGGGACAGGGTGGTGTTGATCTCAGTCAGGAGCCGCGCGCGCTCGCCCGTGCCTGGGACAGCGTCGGCGCCGAACAGAACCGGCGCGGGGACATCGAGCGCCGCAGCGGTTTTCTCCGCCGTTTCGAAAAGCGGTGCGGCGACGCCCCGCTCGATCTTGCCGATGGTCTCGCGCGAGACACCAATCATCCCGGCAAGCTGCTCAAGGGTCCACCCCTTCGCCTTGCGATGATGGCGGACATTCGCACCGAAAAGACGTTGAAGCTCCATACCGCACCCCTTTTCGGGAAAAGGAGGCAACAGGGTGCACAAATCGAGAAACGGGAAGTTTGCATTCCCATATTTGAGAATTAAAATTCTCGAATCGTGATATCAGATGTTGTGGTTCTGCTCCTGCCTGCGTTCTTTGGCGGTCAAGCCGTCATCGCCATCGGCTTGATGCTCAGGCTGGCCTGAACCGACGCCATCAAGCCGAGGCTGACCCCAAGCAGGAAATAGACCAGTTCGCCGCCGAGATTATCGTCGACTTTCGCAACCGCAAGATGGAAGTATTCGCTTGGCACAAGCGCGCATAAACATTCGTTGCGCAGTACGCAACCGGAAGGGTGGCTTACGCCAAATTGTCGAAAAATGGTGCCGCTTACAGGACTCGAACCTGTGACCCCCTCATTACGAATGAGGTGCTCTACCAACTGAGCTAAAGCGGCAACCGGCGGGACATATCGGCACCCGCATCGGACGCGGGTCTCTTACATCGGGGCGGACGGGTTGGCAAGCCGGAATCGAAACCGGATGCGCCCGCCCCGGCGGGGCGACCCGGTCAGCTGTCGAACAGGCTGCCGAAGAAGGAGCGCTTGCGCTTCTTCGCCTCCTCCGCCTCTTCCGGGCTGACACCGGGATCATCCGGCGGGCGTGAGAGGCGCTCCAGACGCTCTTCCTCACTCAGCCGTGCGGGCGCTTCGCCGTTCGGGCCGGCGGATGGGACCTTCTCGGCCCCGGTTGCCGGCTTGCCGGGTTCCGGATCCGCCTCGCCGTGTGATTCGTCCGCAGCGGGCCGGGTCACATGCGCGGAATCCGGCTTTGGCTCAGGCTCAGACTGAGACTCGGACTTGGGCTCGGACTTGGGCTCGGACTCGCCCCCCTTCTCAGCCACGGAGCGGGCGGCCTCGCTCTTCACCGCCTGCGCCCGCGCCTCCTGGATCCGGACGCCTTCGGATTTGTCGGGCGCGACGTCTCGCCCGTCTTCGGCTTCGCCGACCGGCTTTTGCGCTTGCGGTATTGCCGGCGCATCGGCCGCGACCGGCGTCGCCACCGGCTCATCCGCAATTCCCGCCGCACCGGCAAGGCCCGGCTTCGACTGTCGGGCCTCCTCAGGCTCAGCCTGGTGCACGGCTTCCCGGGCATCACGCTCGGGAGTGCCGGGTAACGGTATGGCCTGCTCGGTCGCGGTCGGCTCGGTTCCAACCGGGCTGGCCGTGGATGGTTTGGGCGTA
>NZ_DATGCW010000244.1:0-7329 GCF_035311605.1 Saliniramus sp. | reverse complement strand
CCCGGTGAGAGCGCCGGGGCGCGCAACAGCCATCGCGCGCAGGAGGTCGAGGGCCTCGCCGGATCGACCGCCGGGCGCCCGGAAGCGCCGGATGACGACGGCGATGGCGAGGCTGCGCATGAGGGCGAGGGGCGGCTCGTGGGTGCGCGCATGCGCAATCTCATGCAGGTCGATCTGCGTCAGCTGGTGACGCCTCAGGATATCGCCGCCGCCGAGCAGGTCGCGATGCGCATCGCCCGCGCCATCCGCGACCGGCGCTCGCGCCGCAAGCGCGCCCATCGGCGCGGTGAGAGCCTCGATCTGCGCCGCATCGCGCGCGCCTCCATCGCCACCGGCGGCGAGCCGTTGCGGCTCTATCGCCGCAAGCGCCCCGAGCGCCCGGCCCGGATCACCGCCATTCTCGACGTGTCCGGCTCGATGGCGCTCTATGCCCGCATCTTCCTCGCCTTCCTCAAGGGGCTGATGCAGGCCGATGGCGAGACCGATGCGTATCTCTTCCACACAAGGCTCGTGCGCATCACCGATGCCCTGCGTGACGGCGACGCCTTGCGCGCGCTGACCCGGCTGTCGCTGCTCGCACAGGGCTTCGGCGGGGGCACACGCATCGGCGGCAATCTTGCGATTTTCAATCGAAATTACGCCAAGCGCCTCGTCTCGGGCCGCAGCGTCGTGATCATTCTCTCAGACGGCTACGACACGGATCCGCCGGAACTGATCGGCGATGAACTCACCCGGCTGAAGCAGCGCGGCTGCCGCATCATCTGGCTCAACCCGCTCAAGGGCTGGAAGGATTACGAGCCGGTGGCACGCGGCATGGCGGCGGCTTTGCCGCATCTCGATCTGTTCGCGCCCGCCAACACCCTGCAATCGCTGGCCGCTCTCGAACCAGAACTGATGAGGCTGTAGATTCATGACCGGCGATACCGACATTCTCGAACGCGTCAACGCGCTCAAGGCCGCCGGCGAGGCCTTCGCCCTCGCCACCGTGGTGCGCACCGTCTCCGTCACCGCCGCCAAGGCGGGGGCGAAGGCCGTGATCGGCGTCGACGGCTCCCTCTCGGCGGGCTGGATCGGCGGTGGCTGCGCCCGTGGCGCGGTCCTGCGCGCCGCCCGCGAAGCACTCGCCGACGGCAAGCCGCGGCTGATCTCGGTCCAGCCGGAGGACGTGCTCTCGGCGCGCGGCGTCACTGCCGGCGAGGAGCGCGAGGGGGTGGCCTATGCGCGCAACATGTGCCCCAGCAAGGGCACGATGGACATCTTCATCGAGCCGGTCCTGCCACGCCCGGAACTCGTCATCTGCGGCGCGAGTCCCGTCGCCCTGGCGCTGGCCGATCTCGCCCCGCGCTTCGGCTTCGCCGTCAGCGCCTGCGCTCCGGCGAGCGATCTCGCAGCGATGCCCGACCACGCCAGGCACGTCGAGGGTTTCGCCATTGACGGGATCAGCAACGGTTCACGCTTCATCGTGGTCTCGACCCAGGGACGGGGCGACGAGGCGGCCCTGCGCGCAGCGCTCACGGCGCCAGCGGATTACACAGCCTTCGTCGGCTCGCATGCCAAGGTCGCGGCCCTGCGCGCACGCCTCGTCGCGGACGGGGTTCCCGATGAGCGCTTCGAGAGCCTGCACGCCCCGGCGGGCCTCGATATCGGCGCCATCACACCCGAGGAAATCGCCCTGTCGATTCTCGCCGAAATGATCACCCACCGCCGCGCCGGCCAGCGCGCGGAGGCGTGATCACGATGCGCGCACCCCGCTTCATGAAGGCCGCGCCTGATCTCCCTCCCCTCAGGGAAGGGATCGAGGGTGGGATGAACCCGCACGAAAAATCATCAACGCCAATCATCTTCATCGCGCGCGCTCCCCACACTCGTTCCCTCCCCGCCGGGGAGGGAGGCGCCGTCATGAGGGGCGCGACCCGACCTTCACAAACCCCAACCAACAATGGAGGAAACCATGGAACTGAAAGAGGAAATCCTCATCCCCGCACCGCGTGACCGGGTCTATGCCGCGCTCAATGATCCTGAAATCCTGAAGGAATCCATCCCGGGCTGCGAGGAACTGGTCAAGCACTCCGATACCGAGCTGGAAGCGAAAGTCGTGCTCAAGATCGGGCCGGTGAAGGCGCGCTTCGGGGGCAATGTCACGCTCGATCCGTCCCAGGCGCCGGAGCAGTTCTCGCTCACCGGCGAGGGCTCCGGCGGTGCGGCAGGTTTCGCGAAGGGAAGCGCCACGGTGGAGCTGGAAGATCGTGGCGCGGAAACGCTGCTGCGCTATGACGCCAAAGCCGAGATCGGCGGCAAGCTGGCGCAACTCGGCTCGCGCCTGGTGCAGAGCACGGCAAAGAAACTCGCGGCAAAATTCTTCGCGACCTTCGCCGAGAAAGTGACCGAAGCGCAGGCTGTGAGCGAACAGCCTGCGGAAACCGCATAACCCGGCCATCCCGCGCGAGGAAGAACCCGCCGGAGACACCGGCGGGTTTTCGTTTTTTCACCGCAGCGGTTTCGCCGCACTCTTTTCCGGAATGAGCCCGCGCGGTGAGAAACGCATCACTGTAAGCAGGATCGCGCCCATCAAGAGCATGCGCAGATGCGGCGCGCTGTCGACGAGGTGTGATTGCATGGCCGGGCCGAAGGTGAAGGTCTCGGTGATGGTCTGCATCAGCCACAGCCCTGCCGGCTCGGCCTGGATCCAGACGAACCAGATCACGAAGCCGCCCAGCACCGCACCGAAATTGTTGCCCGATCCCCCGACGATCACCATCACCCAGATCAGGAAGGTGTAGCGCAGCGGGATATAGGTGGTGGGCGTGAACTGGCCGTCGAGGGTCACCAGCATGGCGCCGGCAATGCCGACCACGGCTGAGCCGAGCACAAAGACCTGCAGATGCCGGCCCGTAATGTCCTTGCCCATGGCGGCGGCGGAATCACGGTTGTCGCGGATCGCGCGCATCATCCGGCCCCAGGGGGAGTTCAGCGCCCGCTCGCACAGGATCATGATCAGCACCAGCACGATGACGAAGATCACCGCGAAAGCACCACGAACGGCGATGGAGGAGAGCACCGTCACCGGCATGTCGAGCTGCACGGCGAGATTGGCGAACCACTCGGAACGCTGCAATTCCAGTTCGTCCGGTACCGGACGCGGAATATCAGTGACGTTCTTAACGCCGCGCGTCAGCCAGTTCTCGTTCTTCAGCACCGACAGGATGATCTCGGAAATGCCGAGTGTCGCAATGGCGAGATAGTCGGAACGCAGGCCCAGTGTGACCCGCCCGATCAGATACGCCGCCGCAGCCGCAAACAGGCCGCCGACGATCCATGACAGCATCACGGGCAGCCCCATCCCGCCCAGATAGCCCTGCGAGGTCGGATTCACTGCCTCGATCGCATCCGTCGCTGGATCGGCGAAATGGCGGATGGCAAAATAGCCGGCAATGATGATCGCAGCTGTCAGGATATTGCGCCCGTACCCGGAATAGTGACGTCGCAGGGAGATCGCAGCGGCAATTGTGATCACCAGCATCAAGGCGGCCAGACCCAGCCCCTGCCAGCCCACCGCCCAGGCTTCGGTGACGGGGGGTATCGAGACGATGATCGCCGCCGACCCGCCCAATGCCGCGAAACCCATGATGCCGACATTGAACAGCCCGGCATAGCCCCACTGGATGTTCACACCCAGCGCCATGATCGCGGAGATCATGCACAGGTTGAAGATCGCCAGCGCCACCGTCCAGCTCTGGAAGACGCCGACCAGGATCAGGGCCAGCGCCATCGCCGCATAGAGCAATGGCATGCGATAATCGCTCGTCTGCACCGCCCTCATATCACGCGCCCCTTGAAGATGCCGTTCGGTCGTACCAGCAGCACAAGCACGAGAATGATGAACGACACGGCGAATTTGTAATCCGTGGAGAGCAGTTGGACGAGCCCGTCGGGCATCCACTCCTCCGGCAGGATATGCGACAGAACCCGTCTGTAGGCGTAGGTGATCCCTACCTCCGAAAAAGCGACGACGAAGCCACCCGCGATCGCCCCGAACGGTTGCCCGATCCCGCCCACCACTGCCGCCGCGAAGATCGGCAGCAGCAGCATGAAATAGTTGAACGGGCGGAAGCTCTTGTCGAGCCCGTAGAGCGTGCCGGCAATCGTGGCCAGCGTGGCCGCGATCACCCAGGTGATCAGTACGACGCGCCCGGGATTGATGCCCGACAGCAGCGCGAGATCCTCGTTGTCCGAATAGGCGCGCATGGCCTTGCCGGTGCGCGTCTTCTGGAGGAACCAGAACAGGGCGACGACCACGATGATGGCGACGACGAGGGTCAGAGCCTGACTGGAACGCAAGGCGAGCCCTTCGGACAGCCCCATCCATTCGCGCGATTCCCGGACCCGGATGAGAAAACGCTCGCCATCCTCGAAGCGGATATCGGAGGTGCCGATGAAAATGCGCGTCAGCGCATTATAGACGAACATCACCCCGACCGAGGCGATCACGAAGGTGACCGGCGCAGCGCGCTTCTTGCGATAGAAGCGGTAGACGAAGCGATCGGTCCCCATGGCGAGGAGCACGGCGGCGACAATGCCGAAAGGCAGCGCCAGCAGCGCCGTGGGGAGCGGCCCCAGCCCGATCCCCTGCGCCTGGAAAAACCAGGTGACGAGGATCACGGCCATGGTGCCGAAAGCCATCAGATCGCCATGGGCAAAATTGGCGAAACGCAGAACGGCGTAGATCAAGGTCACGCCGAGCGCGCCCAGCGCGAGCTGGGCGCCATAGGCAAGGCTCGGAATGATGACGAAATTCGCCAGGACCAGCAATGCGTTGAGAATGTCTTCCACCCTCAGCCCCCCAAAAAGGATCGACGGACTTCCGGGTTGGCGAGAAGCGCCTCTCCGGTGTCGGTGAAACGGTTGCGGCCCTGCACCAGCACATAGCCCTTGTCGGCAATCGCGAGCGCCTGACGGGCATTCTGCTCGACCATCAGAATGGCGATGCCGGTATTGGCCACATCGATGATCTTGTCGAACAGGTCGTCCATGACAATGGGCGAGACGCCCGCCGTCGGCTCGTCGAGCATCAGCACGTCGGGCCTCGTCATCAGCGCGCGCCCGACCGCGACCTGCTGGCGCTGGCCGCCGGACAATTCGCCGGCAGGCTGGCGGCGCTTCTCGGCGAGAACAGGAAACAGCGAGAAGACCTGTTCCATGGTGTCCGAGAAATCGTCGTCGCGGATGAATGCACCCATCTCGAGGTTTTCCTGCACGGTGAGCGTGCGGAAGACGTTGCCGGTCTGCGGTACGAAGCCCATACCGGCCCGCACGCGTTCCTGCGGCGTCATGCCGGTGATGGCGCGCTCGCCCAGCCGCACCGCGCCCTCGCGCAGGTTCAGCATGCCGAAGATGGCCTTCATCGCCGTGGATTTGCCGGCACCGTTCGGCCCGACAATGACCGCGACTTCGCCCTTGTCGACCGAGATCGTACACTCGTGCAGGATGTCCGCGCCGCCATAGCCGCCCGTCATCCCTTCTCCGATCAGAAAACTCATTTGGGGAGCCTCATGCGCCCGCCTTTGCCCGGTTGGGGCGCTGCTTCATGCCGGTGCCGAGATAGGCCTCGATGACCTGCTCGTTGTTCTTGACCGCATCGACATGCCCCTGCGTCAGTACCGTCCCCTCGGCCATGACGATGACCGGGTCACAGAGGTCGCCGATGAAATCCATGTCGTGCTCGATCATGCAGAAGGTATAGCCGCGCTCCTCGTTGAGGCGGCGGATCGCATCCGCGATGGTCTTGAGCAGGGTGCGGTTGACGCCCGCGCCGACCTCGTCGAGGAAGACTATCTTGGCATCCACCATCATGGTGCGCCCGAGTTCGAGCAGCTTCTTCTGGCCGCCGGAGAGGTTGCCGGCGAGTTCGTCGGCGACGCGGGTCAGTTGCAGGAAATCGATAACCTCGTCTGCCCGCACGCGCAGACCCGCCTCTTCCTCGGCAATGGCCTTGCGGTGGAAGAATGTGTTCCACAGGCGCTCGCCCATCTGCTCGCCGGGCACCATCATCAGATTCTCGCGCACGGTCAGCGTGGCGAATTCATGGGCAATCTGGAAGGTGCGCAGCAGTCCCTTGTGGAACAATTCGTGCGGCGGCAGGCCGGTAATGTCCTCACCGTCCAGAAAGATCTGGCCGGAAGTGGGCACGTAATGGCCGGCTATGCAGTTGAACAGGGTGGTCTTGCCCGCACCATTCGGCCCGATCAATCCGGTGATCGACCCTTTGGCGATCTCCAGCGACGCTCCGTTGACCGCGCGGATCCCCCCGAAGTGCATTTGCACATCTTCGACGCGTATCATTTTCTGCCCTCGACACATGCCGGCCCGGAGAAAAGCCCCGGGCCGGCAATGCCACCGTCACGTGATCAACGGAACTCGATGGTCTGGAAGTCCCCGTCATCGATCTCGTAGATGCGGTAACGACCGGCGGCTTCGCCGGGGCCGATCAGCTCGACGCCGGTGGCGCCGACGTAATCGATCTCACCGCCATTCGCGAGGATTTCCAGCCCCTTGGCGATCTCGCCAGGGAGAATCGGTTCACCCGGAGCATTGGCCACCGAGAGCATGGCGTCGCGGATCGCGGTCCGATCGGTGGAGCCGGCTGCCTGCATGGCGAGCGCGATCAGCGCACCGGCATCGTAGGATTCGCCGGTGAAGGACGACGAACCATCAAAACCGGCTTCTTCAGCCAGGTCGAGGAAGATGTCCGCACCCTCCAGGTCGCTGCCCGGTACCGTACCGAAGGTGCGACCATCCAGTTCGGAGCCGATCGCTTCGATGAGACTGTCACCGAACATGCCGTCGGCGAGCACGAAATTCTCGAACGCATCGATATCGATCGAGGCCTGGATGATGCCGCGACCACCCTGATCGACATAGCCGAACACGATCAGATTATCCGCACCTGCAGCCGAGAGGGCGCCGACTTCCGCAGAGTAATCCGCACGACCGTCTTCATGCGCCGCATTGATGACGACCGTGCCGCCGAGTTCCTCGTAAGCTGCTGTAAAGGCCTCCGTCAGGCCACGACCGTAGTCATTGTTGGTATAGGTGATGGCGACCGTGTCGATGCCGCGCTCCCACACGATATCAGCGACGACCTGGCCCTGACGTGCATCCGACGGCGCCGTACGGAAGAAGTAATCGTCATCGTCGATCGTGGTGAGCGCCGGCGAGGTCGAGGACGGGGAGACCATGACGACACCGTTGGGGATTGCCACGTTATTGGCAACCGCGATGCTGGCACCGGAGCAATCGGCGCCGACGATCGCAGCGACATTGTCCGAAGTG
>NZ_DATGCW010000243.1:0-9722 GCF_035311605.1 Saliniramus sp. | reverse complement strand
TGAACAAACCGCGCATGTTCATGGATATCGATGAAGACAACTGGGACACGATCATGGACATCAACGCCAAGGGCGTTCTTCTGGGCATGCAGGAAGCTGCGCGCCAGATGATCGCGCAGGGCCCGATGCCCGATCATCCCTACAAGATCATCCCCGTGGGCTCGATCGTCTCGCGCACCGCCTTCCTCGACGTGATCCCCTATTCCTGCTCGAAATATGCCGTGCTCGCCATGATCATCGGCGGCGCCAAGGCCCTTTGGGAGCACAGGATCACCGTCAATGGCTACGGGCCGGGCGTGGTGCGTACCGAATTGTGGGAGCAGCTCGACAAGGATCTGGTCAAGATCGGCATGTTCGAGAAGGAAGGCCAGTCCATGGATCATCTGGCCAGCACCATGATCACCATGAAGCGCTACAGCTACCCGGAAGACGTGCAGGGCACCGCCGCCTTCCTGTGTTCCAGCGACAGCGACTACATGACAGGCCAGCTCATCATGATCGATGGCGGCATGATCATGCAGTGAGCCGGCGGGCCGTTGCGGCCCGCGCTGCGCATTTTCCCAAAACCGATCACCCGATACCGGCGGCCCGACCCGCCGATGCTGAGGATTCGTCTCATGTCACGCGCTCTTCTGCCCAATCTCCTGACCCCGCAGGATCTCGAACCGCACTGGAAATGGGAAGGACGCCTTCCCGCCTGGGGTCATACCTCGGTCGATTTCGAACGCCGAATCGACCATGATCGCCTGCGCCGCTACCGGCTCGCACGCACCCGACAGGCGCTGCAGGCCTCGCAGGCCGGGACGCTCCTGCTCTTCGACGTCAATAATATCCGCTATGTCAGCGCCACCAAGATCGGCGAATGGGAACGCGACAAGATGTGCCGTTTCTGTCTGCTGACCGGCGATGACGCCCCCTATGTCTGGGATTTCGGCTCTGCCGCCATGCATCACAAGAAGTATTCGGACTGGCTGGTGCCCGAGCATTGCCGCGCCGGCGTGGTCGGGATGCGCGGCACCATCCCGCCGGAATTCGGCCTGATGCGCAAATATGCCCGCGAAATCGCCGGGCTGATCCGCGATGCCGGCATGGCCGACATGCCCGTCGGCGTCGATTACGCCGAGACCGCGATGTTCCATGCCCTTCAGGAGGAAGGCCTCAAGGTCGTCGACGGACAGCAGGTCATGCTCGCGGCCCGCGAGATCAAGAACTGGGACGAAATCCAGCTCCTGACCCAGGCAGCCAGCATGGTCGATGGTGTCTATCACATGATCTATGAGGAGCTGAAACCCGGCATCCGCGAGAACGACATTGTCGCCCTGTCGAATAAAATGCTCTACGAGATGGGCAGTGACGACGTCGAGGCGATCAACGCCATTTCCGGCGAGCGCTGCAACCCGCATCCGCACAACTTCACCGATCGCTATTTCCGTCCCGGCGACCAGGCCTTCTTCGATATCCTGCAGAGCTATCAGGGCTATCGCACCTGCTACTACCGCACCTTCAATATCGGGCGCGCAACGCCGGCTCAGAACGACGCCTATGTCAAGGCGCGTGAATGGATCGACGCCTCGATCGCCATGATCAGGCCCGGCGTCAGCACCGACAAGGTTGCCGCCGTCTGGCCGAAGGCCGAGGATTTCGGCTTCCCCAACGAGGATGCCGCCTTCGGCCTGCAATTCGGCCACGGGCTGGGGCTCGCCCTGCACGAACGCCCGATCATTTCCCGCGCGGTCAGCATGGATCATCCCATGGAGATCCAGACCGGCATGGTCTTCGCGCTGGAGACCTATTGCCCGGCCAGCGACGGGTATTCAGCCGCGCGGATCGAGGAGGAGGTCGTGGTCACGGATACCGGATGCGAAGTGATCAGCCTGTTCCCGGCTGAAGAACTGCCCATCGCCAACCGCTACTAGGACGAGACCGCCGGTCGCATGACGGCTGGCGGAGCGATCCGTGCATCCGCGCCGAGTCTCACCCTCCACAGGATAATCGCCATGGCTGATGCCGAACCGAAAACAAACACCGAGGATTACCTGCGGATGTATCGCCAGATGGTGCGCATCCGCACCTTCGAGGACAATGCCAACCAGCTCTATCTCTCGGCGAAGATGCCGGGTCTGACCCACATGTATTCCGGCGAGGAAGCGGTTGCCGTCGGTATCTGCGAGGCGCTGACCGACAACGACCGCATCACCTCGACCCATCGCGGGCATGGCCATTGCGTGGCCAAGGGCGCGGAATTCAAGGAGATGTTCTGCGAGCTTCTCGGCAAGGAAGAGGGCTATTGCCGGGGCAAGGGCGGCTCGATGCACATCGCCGACCAGAGCCACGGCAATCTCGGCGCCAACGCCATCGTCGGCGGTTCGATGGGCATCGCCACGGGATCGGCCCTGCGCGCGAAGCTGTCGGGATCGGACGACGTCACCGTGTGCTTCTTCGGTGACGGCGCGACCGCCCAGGGGCTGATGTACGAGGTCATGAACATGGCGGCCCTGTGGAGACTGCCGGTGATCTATGCCTGCGAGAACAACGGCTATTCCGAATATACGCGAACCGAAGAGATCGCCGCCGGCGCCATTCTCGCGCGCGCCGAGGCCTTCGGCATCGAGGCGCATCAGGTCGACGGCCAGGACGTGCTCGCCGTCAACGCCCTGACCCGACGCCTGGTCGAGCGCGCTCGCAAGGGCGAGGGCCCCTTCTTCATGGAACTGATGACCTACCGCTATCACGGCCACCATGTCGGGGACATCAACCGTGAATACTACCGCTCGAAAGAGGAAGAGAAGGACTGGAAGGAAAACCGCGATCCCATCATCCGCTTCCGCGCCTGGCTTGTCGCCGAGGGCATCGCCAGCGAGAACGAGATCGAGGCGATGAATGCCGCGATCACCGAGGATGCCGCGCAGGCCGTGGCCTATGCCGAGGCCGCGCCCTACCCGGATGCATCCGAAGTCGACATGCATGTCTATGCGGATTGAGGAGGAAACGATGCGCGAGATTACCCTGTCCCAGGCCGTCAATGAGGCGATCGCCGAGGAAATGCGCCGCGATCCCACCGTCTTCCTGATGGGCGAGGATGTGGCCGAGGCCGGCACGCCCTTCAAGGTGCTTTCCGGGCTCGTGGAAGAATTCGGCACCCAGCGGGTGATCGACACCCCGATCTCCGAGCCCGGATTCGTGGGCATGGCCGTCGGCGCGGCGATGACCGGTGCGCGGCCGATCGTCGATCTGATGTTCGGCGATTTCCTCTATCTGGTCATGGATCAGCTGTGCAATCAGGCCGCGAAGCAGCATTACATGTCCGGCGGCAAGCTCACGGTGCCGATGGTGCTGCGCACCAACCTCGGCGCCACCCGCCGCTCGGCGGCGCAGCACAGCCAGTCGCTGCAGGCGCTGGTGGCCCATATTCCGGGTCTCAAGATCGCCATGCCGTCATCCGCTTATGAAGCCAAGGGCCTGATGAAGACCGCGATCCGTGACAACAACCCGGTCGTCATCTTCGAAGACAAGCTGATGTATCAGGACAAGGCGCCGGTGCCGGAGGAGGAATACCTGATCCCCTTCGGCGAGGCCCATATCAAGCGCGCGGGGCGCGACATCACCCTGATCGCCACATCCTCGATGGTGCAGGTCGCGGAGAAAGCCGCCGGATTGCTCGCCGGCGAGGGGATCGAGGCGGAAGTCATTGATCCGCGCACCATCGTGCCGCTGGACGAGGCCAGCCTGCTCGCGAGCGTACGCAAGACCAGCCGCGCCATCGTGATCGACGAGGGGCATCAGAGTTACGGCGTCACCGCCGAAATCGCCGCGCGGCTGAACGAGAAGGCTTTCTATCATCTGGATGCACCGGTGTTACGGATGGGCGCGATGGATGTCCCGGTCCCGTTCAGCCCCGCTCTGGAGGATCTGACCGTGCCCACCCCCGAGCGGGTAGTAGCGCAGGCACGCAAGCTCTGCGCGGGGGAATTGATCCATGCCGCATGACGTGACGATGCCACAACTCGGCATGACGCAGGATTCCGGGCGGCTGACGCAATGGTTGAAACAGCCAGGCGAACAGGTCGCGCGCGGGGATCTTCTGTTCGAGGTCGAGACCGACAAGGCCACGATGGAGATCGAGGCCCAGGCCGACGGTTTCCTTACGCATGTCAAGGCCGATGAGGGTGCCGACATTCCCGTCGGCAAGGTCATCGCGCAGATTTCGGAGACGGCGGATGCGCCCGGAGAAGCGGCAGCGACGCCCGCGCCTGAGGCGGACCCCGCGCCCGCGGCCGACGATGCCCTGCCGGAGGGCCGCACGGTGACCATGCCGCAGCTCGGCATGACGCAGGATAGCGGGGTTCTCGTCACCTGGCTGAAGGACCCCGGTGATGCGGTCGGCGCCGAGGATGTCCTGTTCGAGGTGGAGACCGACAAGAGCACGATGGAGGTCGCGGCAGGCCATGACGGCTATCTCGCCGCCACCCTCGCCGAACCCGGTGAGGCCGTAGCGGTGGGCGGCATGCTCGCCATCATATCCGCGGGCCCGCCATCCGCCACGGTCGTCCGATCGGCGGCGCAGATGGCGGCACAGGGTGCGGCGCAAGCGGCTCCGGCGGATGCTCAACGAGCCCCCGCCCAGGCCAGGCCGGCCGCTGTGCAGGCACCGCCGGCTGCCGCATCACAGGCAGTGTCGGAATCCGAGGGTCGGATTCTCGCCTCGCCCAAGCTTCGGCGAATCGCACGCGCCGAAGGGCTCGATCTCGCCCGGCTGGTGCGCGCGGGTCATCCGCAGCCCTACCACATGCGCGATCTCGAGACGCTGCGCGCCCTGCCTGAAGAATCACGGCAGCCGGGCGCGCAGCAGCCGTCCACGCATGCCGCGGCAGCCGCCGCAACAATGCGGCTTGGCGCGCATTGCCCGCAGGACGGCTTCGCCGCCTTCGCCCGCTGGGCCGGCGAAACGCATGGACTTGCCGATGCGGATTCGCTGCTGGCCGGCCTCGCCGGGGCGAGCCTTGCAGGGGGCGACAGCATCATCGCGGTGGAGCGCTTCGGTGCAAGGCGAACATTTCGAATCCCGCAGGATCGCCGCCTTTCCGCCGCCACGCCGAGCGACGAGGCACCGGCGCTGATCCTGCGCGATCTGCGCGCGACGGCGGTTGAATCCGTGGCGATCGGCGCCGAAGCGCTGCCCGTCATCACGATCACCTGCCGGGGAGAGGGTCTTTCGATCACGCTCGAATGCAGCCCCACGCAGATGGACGGTCCGGCAGCCATCGCCTTTCTCGATGCTTTCGCAGGACGGCTGGGTGAGCCGCTGCGTCACCTGCTCTGAATCTTTCGAGGACATCATGGATTACACCGATCTCTATATCGACGGCGGCTGGCGGGCGACGAATGAACGCTTCGACGTCATCAACCCGGCAACCGAAAACGTGTTGGCCTCCGTCGCCTCCGCCGACATCGCCGACGCCGATGCCGCCCTTGATGCGGCGCAAGCCGCCATGGCCGAATGGGCCGCGCGCACACCACGGGCGCGCTCCGAAGTCCTGCGCCGCGCTTTTGAGCTGATGAGCGCGCGGCTTGAGGATTTTGCGAAGCTGATCACGCTGGAAAACGGCAAGGCGCGCGCGGATGCAATGGGCGAAGCCGCCTATGCCGCCGAGTTCTTTCGCTGGTTCGCCGAGGAGGCGGTGCGCGCCGACGGGCTGATCACCCGGGCCCCGAGCTCGGGCGCGCGCATCATCGTGCAGCACAAACCCGCCGGTCTCGCCGTACTGATCACGCCCTGGAACTATCCGGCGGCGATGGGGACGCGCAAGATCGCCCCGGCACTCGCGGCGGGTTGCGGCATGATCGTCAAGCCCGCCTCGGAAACACCCCTGACCATGCTGGCACTGATGCCGCTTCTGGAAGAGGCGGGTGTGCCAAAAGGGCTCGTCAACGTGCTTCCCTCGAAGCGCACCGGGGCGCTGGTCGATCACATGCTGGCCGATCCGCGCGTGCGCGTGGTGAGCTTCACCGGCTCGACGGCCGTGGGGCGCAAGCTCCTGAAATCCGCCGCAGGCGAGGTGCTCAAACCCGCCATGGAGCTCGGCGGCAACGCGCCCTGCATCGTTTTCGACGATGCCGATCTCGATCAGGCCGTCGAGGGCACCATGCTGGCCAAGATGCGCAATCTCGGCGAAGCCTGCACGGCGGCCAACCGCATCTATGTGCATGAATCGGTCGCGCCGGAATTCACCCGCCGCCTGAGCGAACGCATGAGTGCGCTCAAGGTTGGCGACGGCAGCGATCCGGAAGTCGATGTTGGCCCACTCGTCAATGCCGATACCCGCGACAAGGTCGCGGCCTTCGTCGCCGACGCCATGGCAAAGGGCGCGAAGCTGGAATGCGGCGGAGAGGTCCCGGCGGGGAAGGGCTTCTATTATCCGCCGACAGTGCTCTCGAACGTGCCGCAGAATGCAGATTGCGTGCATGACGAGATATTCGGCCCCGTCGCCGCTATCCAGACCTTCAGCGACCAGGACGACGTGATCCGCCGGGCCAATGCCACCGAATACGGCCTCGTCGCCTATGTCTTCTCAGCCGATTTCAAACGCGCCATGCAGGTCTGCGAGCGGCTCGAATACGGCATGGTCGGGCTCAATCGCGGGCTTGTCAGCGATCCCGCTGCGCCGTTCGGCGGGGTAAAGCAATCGGGGCTGGGCCGTGAGGGCGGGCATGAGGGCATGCACGAATTCATGGAAACCCAATACATTTCCGCAAGCTGGTGAGGAGACGGGATGTCTGAAATCATTGCCGCACCCTCCGTCCGGCGCCTCGCCCGCGAAAGGGGTGTCGATCTCGAGGAACGCGCCCGGGCGCTGGGCCGCACCACAATGGCGCGCGAGGATATCGAGGGGGATGGCGGGCAGGCCGGCACGCCACCCCCCGCGCCATCGCCTGCGCGCGAAACCTCTTACTGGGACATTGATCACGCGGCATACGGCCCCGTTACGGAAGAGCCGATGAGCCGCATCGCCCGGCTCGCCGCTGCCAATCTCGGCGCGGCCAATGCGCAGATCCCGCAGGTCACCCATCACGACCGGGCCGATATGCGCGCCATCGAGGCCTTTCGCGCGGACCTCAAGGACGAGGCGCAGGCGCGCGGCGTCCGGCTGACGGCGCTGGCTTTCCATGTCGCGGCGCTCGCGCGCTGCCTGCGCGCCTTCCCGCGCTTCAACGCCTCGCTCACGGCGGATGGCGAGCGGCTGATCCTCAAGGATTACGTCCATATCGGCATCGCCGTCGATACGCCGCACGGGCTGATGGTACCGGTCATCCGGGATGCCGATCAAAAGGGGCTGTGGCAGATCGCAGGAGAGATCGCCGATCTGGCGGCGCGGGCCAAGGCGCGCAAGCTCGGCCCTGATGCGATGGGCGGCGCCTCGATGACCATCACCTCGCTCGGTGGAATCGGCGGGATCGGTTTCACACCCATCGTCAACCCGCCGGAACTCGCGATCCTGGGCATCACCCGCACTGAAACCATCACCGTCTGGGAAGGCGACACGCCGCGCCCGGTCCCGATGGTGCCGCTCGATCTCAGCTACGATCACCGCGTGATCAACGGTGCGGACGCGGCACGATTCACGGCGCATCTGATCGCGCTCCTGACGGACCCGCGCGCCATGCTGATCTAGCAGCGCGCGCCATCCCATCGTCGGAATGGCCGGAACGGCGAGGGTTGCGGCTCAATCCGGCGGGCCCGGAGTGCCCCCCCGAAACGTGGTGAATCGCCCGTATGGATACGGCGATCACCGCGCTTGATCCCGTCAGCGCAGACGAACCGATATGCGATTGGTCACGCCGGCATCAAGATCGGCGGCCCCGCAAATCCGATGATGGGATCATCGCTCATGGCCGAGGCCGGCGGCGAAACGGCGCACGCAACCAATGGCGGCAATAATTCCAGCCGTGCAGGCGCGGCCCTGCGGGCACCGGTGCAGCACATCGACCGGAATGGCGGGCAAGCCTTGCGCCGACCGACCGAGCGGGACCTCGCAGCGGAGCTCGGGATCGGGCGGCGGGCCGTGCGCCGCGCGCTGCTCTTCGGTCTCTACGAGATCATCGAGGAAGTGCGCCGCGACAAGGCATGGCGCGGCCTGCGCGAACGGGCGCGCTCGAAAGGCATGATCGCGACCTATGTCGAGCAGCATGCCGCGATCGTCGACGCCATCGCCCGCCACGACCCCGGCGCCGCCGAACAGGCGATACGCAGCCATATCGCCACGCTTCGCCGCAGCATTCTCTCACAGGACGATCAGGAGGCCGGCCTTGTCGGATAACGCGCCCCTTCTCGCAGTCGAGGATCTCTCGATCATGATTGGCCGGCAGGCTCAAAACCTCGTCGATGGCGTGAGCTTCTCGATCATGCCCGGCGAGACCTTGTGCATCGTCAGCGAATCGGGCTGCGGCAAGTCGGTCACGGCACTGGCGCTGATGGGTCTGCTGCAGACGCCGCCGGTCTCCGTCACCGACGGGCGGGTGCGCTTCGACGGGCGCGATCTGCTCGGGCTCTCCACCGAGGCCTGGTCGGCGCTGCGCGGCGACCGCATGGCCATGATCTTCCAGGAGCCGATGACGGCGCTCAATCCCGCCTTCACCATCGGCGACCAGATCATCGAATCGGTGATGCGCCAGCGCACCAAAAACGCCATGGCGCTCGCCAATGATCCCAACCTGCTGATCGCCGACGCGCCGACCACCGCGCTCGACGTCACCATCCAGGCGCAGGTGATCAACCTGCTGGAGGATCTCAAGGAGGAATTCAGCCTCATCCTGATCGTGATCACCCACGATCTCGCCGTGGTTCGCCACATGAGCGACCGGGTCGGCGTGATGTATCTCGGTGAGCTCGTCGCAGGCGGAGAAGCGGAGGGTTTCTTCTCTGCACCGCTGCACCCGTATTCGCGTGCCCTGCTCGCGGCAATTCCCGCTCCCGATCCCGCGCGCCGGCACGATGGCGACAGGCCGACGCTGACGGGCGATATCCCCAAACCCGTCGCCCCGCCACCCGGATGCCGCTTCCATACGCGCTGCCCCTTCGCCGATGCGCGCTGCCGCCCTGATCGCCGCGATGGCGGCGAGCAGGCAGGCGCAGGAACTGCGCATCGGCCTGCAGGACGATGCAGACGTGCTCGATCCCGATCAGTCGCACACCTTCGTGGGGCTTATCGTCTATACCGCGCTTTGCGACAAGCTCGTCGATATCGATCCCGATCTCAACATCGTGCCCCGGCTCGCGACCGATTGGAGCTGGTCGGATGACGAGACGGAATTGACAATGAGCCTGCGTGAGGGCGTCGTCTTCCATGACGGCACGCCCTTCAACGCCGAGGCCATGATCACCAATATCGACCGCAGCCAGAACCTGCCCGGGAGCCGCCGCAAGTCGGGAGTCGCCTCCGTCACCGCCGTCGGCTTCATCCTGATGAACCTGCTCGCCGACACCGCCTACATGATCCTCAATCCGCGCATGAGGGACCAGAAACGAGCACGGTCACCTCTGCGCCGGCCCTGCGCATGCAACCTCGGGCGGGGATGTCCAGCCGCAGATCGAGACGCTGCCGCCGCGCCGCAACCGGGTCCGGGAGAAGCTGAGGCGACGCCCCTCCGCCTTGTTCGGAGCGGTGCTCGTCGGCCCTTTCGTCTTCCTCGCCATCGCCGCGCCGTTCCTGCCGATCAGGCCGCCG
>NZ_DATGCW010000242.1:0-14609 GCF_035311605.1 Saliniramus sp. | reverse complement strand
CTGCATGCCGGTGCGGATGCCGCTCAGCACCTGCTGCGGCACCTGGATCTCGACACGCAGCGGATCGAGGTTGATCAGGCGCCCAACCGTCTCACCGGCAGAGACGAATTCACCCGTCTCGATATCGAGATCATCGAGCCGCCCGTCGAAACCGGCGCGGATTGCTGTATGGCGCTCGGCGCGGCGGGCCGAAACCAGTGCCGCTTCAGCAGCCGCCCGCGCGGTACGCGCGTTGACGACGCGGTCGAGGGTGCCGCTTCCGCGGTCGAGCAGCGTCTCCGCCTGACCGAGCTCACGCTCGGCGCGTTCCAGCTCGGCCTCCGCCTGGGCTCGGGCCGCAGCGCGCTCCGCATCATTGAAACGGGCGATGACGGCGCCTTCGCTGACACTGTCACCGCGCTCCGCTTCGAGCGCAACGATCTCGCCGGACATCTCGGCGCGCAAGACCGTATCGCGCACCGGCAGGGCCTGGCCTTCGGCGATGAAGACCTGCTCCACCGGCTGCGCTTGCGATTCGCGTACAGAGACGGCGACGGGCGCAACCGGCTCATCGCGCACGACCTGCTCTTCCTCCTCGGCGGGAAAGACGAAGCCAGATCCCATCCACAGAACAAGCGCGATCACGATGCCGGCCGCGATCCAGGTCGAGTGATCAGCGCGCGCGGAACGGGAGACCTGCGCCTCGTCTGCTTGCGAACCAGATTTTTCCGGGGCGGGCTTTGCCAAGGCGATATCTCCGGATGCGCGGTCTGTCTGTGGGTTGCAGGTTACCGGGAAGAGGTGCGTCATGCGCGGTTTTCGCGCAAGCCCCGGAAAATACGGGCGAGGCGCCTTAAAGTTCCCGGTCTTCGCCGAAGCAGCCTGCGAGTCTATGGTGGGACAGTACCATCCTCCTGACCCGCCTGCGGAGATTCAACCATGCTCGAAGCCGCGACCTGGCTCCTGATCTTTCAACTCGCCGGTGAGATCACCACCCGCATTCTCGGCCTGCCGCTGCCCGGTCCGGTGCTGGGCATGGTGCTGCTTGTCGCCGCCATGACCGTGCGCCCCGCCCTGGCCGAGAAGCTCGGCAGCCTCACCGACGGGCTTCTGGCCAATCTCGGCCTGCTCTTCGTGCCCGCCGGGGTGGGTGTGTCGCTGCATCTGGGTCTGTTGCGGGCGGAATGGCTGCCGATCCTGGTGGCGCTGATCGGCAGCACCATTGCCGGAATCGTTGTCACGGCGCTGGTCTATGACGCGCTCTCGCCGCAGGAGCGCGGGCAGGAGGACAAGCAGCCATGAACCGGGAGACACGCGCGGACCTGCCCCCGCCCGATGACGGCGCGGCCCTTCAGGAGCTTTGGGTCTATCTCGCCACCGAGCCGCTGCTCTGGCTCACCGCGACGCTGGTCGCCTATCAGCTCGGGCTGTTCGCGCAAAAGCGCGCCGCCGGCTCGCCCCTGTTCAATCCGGTGCTGATCGCGGTCGTGCTGCTGGTGGCGCTTCTGGCCGTGTCGGGCATTCCCTACCAGACCTATTTCGCCGGCGCGCAATTCGTGCATTTCCTGCTTGGCACCGCCACGGTCGGCCTCGCCCTGCCTCTCTGGCGCGAGGGCGCGCGGCTGGCGCGGCGTGCCGTTCCGCTGATGACGGCACTGCTTTGCGGATCGGCCACGGCGGTGGCGAGCGCGCTCGGCCTCGCCTGGGCACTCGGCGCCAGCCGCGAGACGCTGCTCTCGCTCGCGCCGAAATCCGTGACGGCGCCGATCGCCATGGGCGTCTCCGAGCAGATCGGCGGCCTGCCCTCGCTGACGGCGGTGCTGGTGATCCTCACCGGCGCGATCGGCGCGATCTTCGCCACGCTGGCGCTCGATCTGATCGGCGTGCGCAACTGGCGCGCGCGCGGCTTCGCCGTGGGGACGGCGGCGCACGGGATCGGCGTCGCCCGCGCCTTCCAGGTGCATCCGGTGGCCGGCGCCTATGCGGGGCTGGCGATGGGGCTGAACGGGCTGATCACGGCGCTCGCACTGCCGCTTCTGGCGCATTTCCTCTGAGGCGCGGCGCTGTTCATCGCCGCGAGGCGTTGAGGGCGCCGAGGATGATCAGCGCCGCGCCGGCGAAAGTGAACAGCGTCGGCATCTCGTCAAAGAAGACATAGCCGAACAACACCGCCCAGATCAGCGAGGTATAATCGAGCGGCGCGATCCGCCCGGCTTCCGCGCGCTTGAAGGCGCTCGCGAGCAGCAGATGGCCGGCCACGCCCAGGCTTCCCAGCAAGGCCGCCCAGCCCCATTGCAGCACCGTCGGCGCCGTCCAGACGAAAACAGCCGGGATGAAGAGAATGATCGCCGGCAACAGATTATGCAGCGTCACGATCACGACGAGCGAATCGCGCGTGGCGCGGGCGCGCAAGAGCACCATGGCAAGGGCGTAGGTCACCGCCGAGGCGAGCGCCGCGATCGCGCCGAGCATGGCCTGCGGTCCGAGCGTCCCGGTCTCCGCCTTGCCGTAGACGATGATCAGCATCCCACTGAAACCGGCTGCCAGCGCGATCACCACCCGGCGGGTGATGATCTCGCGCAGCAGGACCGCCCCGAACAAGGCCATGAAGACGGGGGCGAGGAAGGCGAGCGCCAGCGTTTCCGCCAGCGGCAGCACGCTCAGCGCATAGAAGAAGCACAGGGCGGTGAAGACGATCAGCAACGCGCGAAAGCCGTTGACGCGCAAGGTTTCCGCACCCGGCCAGCCCGGACGCGTGATCCCGGCGACGGCCAGCGCGGTGACGGCGCCGAAGGCGAAGCGCAGGAAGGTGACGGCGATGACCGGAAGGTGCCCGGCCAATCCCTTCACCAGCGCATCCATGGCCGAAAGAATGGCAACACCGATCAGCGCCTCGATCACGGCACGCCGTAGTACGGCATCGGGGCCGGGTTCGGGGATCGGGGCTGACATGCGGGGACCTGGAAGACGTTTTCCCGATCATAAACCGTCTCCGCGCAGACGTGTCACTGATTCATGCACAATCAGCTACGCAAGGTCAGGCAAAAAGGCCCGCCGAAGGCGGCACTGGCTCGGGCAAAAAAAGGGCCGCCCGAAGGCGGCCCAAGTCTAGGGAGGAAACGCCCAAGGAGGGCATGCAACAACGAGAACGTCGTCTGTTGCACTGCACAAAATATGGCGGGTATCGCACTTTCGCAAGGGCGCGAAAGACAGGTCCGTCATGCGCCCCCTGCATGGCCGAGAAGCGCTCTCGGATCAGGCGTGTCAAAAATGTCGCGCCCTCAGCCCTGCCCCTGCGATGAACCGGGATCGAACAGACCGGGCTGGGCTCCCGATTCCGGCCCGCGTTGCGGCTCGGGCAGCCCGAGATGGCGAAAGGCATGCGGGGTGAGGATACGTCCGCGCGGGGTGCGCTGGACGAAGCCCTTCTGGATCAGGAAGGGCTCGATGATCTCCTCGATCGCGTCGCGCGGCTCCGAAAGCGCTGCGGCGATGGTTTCAATCCCCACCGGCCCGCCGGAAAAGCTCTCGGCGACCATGGTGAGATATTTGCGATCCATGACGTCAAGGCCGGCGGAATCAACGTCGAGCAGCCGCAGCGCCTTGTCGGCCAGAGCCCGGGTCACCGTGTCGAGCCCCTCGACGATGGCGAAATCGCGCACCCGGCGTAAAAGTCGCCCGGCAATGCGCGGCGTGCCGCGCGCGCGCTTGGCAATCTCGTTGGCGCCGTCATCGCTCATGCCGATCTTCAGGACCCGCGCGCCGCGCTTGACGATGAGCTCGAGTTCGTCGGTCGTGTAGAATTCCAGCCGCACCGGGATGCCGAACCGGTCGCGCAGCGGCGTGGTCAGGAGGCCGGCGCGGGTGGTGGCGCCGACGAGGGTGAATTTCGGCAATTCGATCTTCACCGAACGCGCTGCCGGCCCCTCACCAATGACGAGATCGAGCTGGAAATCCTCCATGGCAGGATAGAGAATCTCCTCGACGGCGGGATTCAGGCGGTGAATCTCGTCGATGAAGAGCACGTCGCGCTCTTCGAGATTGGTGAGCTGCGCGGCGAGATCGCCGGCCTTGGCAATGACGGGGCCGGAGGTCGAGCGGAAATTCGCGCCGAGTTCGCGCGCCACGATCTGCGCCAGCGTGGTCTTGCCGAGCCCCGGGGGGCCGACGAAGAGAACGTGATCGAGTGCCTCGCCCCGCGCCTTCGCCGCGCCGATGAAGACCTGGAGATTGGCGCGCGCAGCCTTCTGGCCGGTGAAATCGGACAGGGCAAGGGGGCGCAGCGAGGCATCGATATCGTCCTCGCGGCTCTCGCCCGTCAGAATCCCCTTGCTCGCCTCCGAAGTCGTCACCGCGCTGCTGCTCCTCGCCCCGTTATCACCCTTTGGCATCCGTCGGCCCGAATCGCCGATTCGCGAAATGGAATGCCCGGTCTGTATAGGATGAAGGCGCATGCAACGCATCCGGAAATCCGTCAGCTGCCGCATACGCCGGCTCGCCATCGGGGCAAAAGCATTGCAAAGCAGGCATTGCAGCGGGTTCTGCGCTATGCTCCCTCGCGCGCGAACCCGATGCGACCATCCGTGTCAGGGAAACGTTTCGATGTGTGGACAAGCATCGGCGTGTCTGCTATGTGCATCGCCAACCGACAGGTGTCCGAGTAATCGGACGCCTTGTCTTTCCGTATTCCGATTCCATCCTGCGCTGACAGGCGCAGTCGATCACAGCAAGGAAGGTTTTCGCGTGCAGGTTCTCGTTCGTGACAACAATGTCGACCAGGCTCTCCGCGCTCTGAAGAAGAAGATGCAGCGCGAAGGCATCTTTCGCGAGATGAAGCTGCGCGGTCATTACGAAAAGCCCTCCGAGAAGCGCGCCCGCGAGAAGGCGGAAGCCGTCCGCCGCGCCCGCAAGCTGATCCGCAAGCGCATGCAGCGCGAGGGCCTGTTGCCGAGCAAGGGCAAGGCACGCTGAGCATCGGCGACTCAACCGGCATCGCGGCGCATGCTGCGGGGCCCCGGCGGTCGCCGCAGGGAAAACCGGTCGACGCGGCCTTTGAAGGGGCGCGTCTGGCATGTTCGGGGAACCACTCGTCCGACGTGGCGCGCAAGACTCTTGCGTTATTTCGAAGATGACCTCCTCCCGAAGGTGGGCAGGAGGTTTTTTCGGTTGCGATGATGTCGCTGCGATGCCACCGGCACACCGGGCGCACGCCGCAGTGAGCACGCGCCACATGACGCCGCGCGCAGGTTCATGGCAGCCGCAAGAGATCTTGATACCCGCCAGAGATCGGTCGGTCAGGCAATCATCGCCGCATGTCCGCGCCCCGCCGCCGCGCTTGTCTGAGCGATGAGATCATCCAGAGCCGCGATGACGGCGCCGGAGGCTTCCTCGAGCTCGGCGAATGCCGCCTCGGCGGCGGCGAGATCACCAGCATTGAAGGCCCGCGCCACGTTTTTGCCCGCATCATGCACGCGGGCATGCGGTGCTTCGAGCGCGACGAAGGCCGGATAACGGCTGTAATCGGCGCGCGCAGCCTCGTACCATTTGCCGAGCCGGCAGGCCTTGTGATCGGACAATTCCGATTCCTTCAGCTGCGCGACCCCCACCAGCATGCCGGCGAGACGCTTCTTCCAGATCAGGTGGTCCGATTTGGCGCAATGCAGCACATAATCGGGGATCGCCCGCTTGCCGAGTTCCTGCAGGCTGCGCCCGATCACCACTTCCGAACCTGCCGCAGCCGACACCACCGCCTCCGTCCGCTCGCGTGCCTGGCGGGCGTCGGAGGCGATGCGCATCACGCCCTGTGCGAGTTCCGCCGTGGCCGATGACTGCTCGGCGATGGCACGGGCGATTTCGCCGACCAGCCCGTGGCTCTGCGACACCTCGCCAGCCGTCGCCTCCACGGAATGCTCTGCCTGATCAGCGGCGCTGACGCCGGCGGAGACGGATTCGGTGGCGTGCTCCACCGCGCCGCGTATGGCGGTGACCTCGCTTTGCAGATTGTCGATCCGCGCCCGGATATCCTCCGTGGCCCGCGCCGTCTGACCGGAGAGATTCTTGACCTCGCCCGCGACGACGGCGAAACCGCGCCCCGCTTCACCCGCGCGCGCCGCCTCGATCGTGGCATTGAGGGCGAGCAGATTGGTCTGCCCGGCAATGGCTGCGATGGTATCGACGATCTGCGTGATCTGCTGCGCGGCGCTCTCCAGTGCGCGCACGCGTTCGTCGATGGTGGCGAAGGCCTCGCCGATGCTGCGGGTCTCGCGCCGCGCCGTGCGCACCGCCTCGAGGCCGCCCGACGCCTCACTCACGCAATTGTCGAGGGCCTCAATGGAGCGGGCGGCGAAGCCGTTGATCTCGCGGATCGAGGCATCCAGCTGCTCGACGGCGGCGGACATGGCCTGCGCATCGCGATCCACCGCGCGCACCTCGCCTGTGGCACGGGCGATCGCAGTCATGGATTCGCTTGCCTGCATGGAAAACGCGACGGTGTTTTCGAGCTCACGCGCGTCGTGCAAGCGGATCTGCCCCATCAGCACATGCAGATGCGTGACGACCTGCGCCGGCATCGCGGACGTATCGGGCGCCTCGCCGCGCGCAAGCGCCTGCAGGGCTTCACAGATGGCGGATTCGAAATTGCCCTCCGCTTCCTGACCGGAAACAGAAGCCTTCGACACGACTTTTCTGGCGAACATGCGGCGTTTTCTCCCTTTTATGCACCCGGTTTACCCAAATCGTGGTGAAGGAATGGTTGATAAATGTAAGCAAGCTGGAGCGTTTCGGCTGCGCCGTATTCCGCGATCCGGCTCCTGCAAAGGCAATTCACGCTGGCCCTGGCCTGACCCCGGCGTTACTCTCGCGCGATGGATTCGCGGTCGTTGCAGCGCGCGCAGCCTTGCCGCTGATGCGGATCGACCAGATCAGGAGTCAATACCGGTTTCATGCCCTCTCCTCACCCATCCCCCGGTCGCAACAGCCCCCCCGACATCGACATCGCCGATCTGCGCGCGCGCCTGATCGCCGGCGAGCGCGCCGCGCTGGCGCGCGCCATCACGCTGGTGGAATCACGCCGGCAGGACCGGCGTGACGCAGCGCGTCAGCTTCTGGAGAAGGTTCTGCCCGAGACGGGAAACACCCTGCGGGTCGGCATTACCGGCGTTCCGGGCGTGGGCAAATCCACGACGATCGACACGCTCGGCTCCATGCTCACGGCGCAGGGCAAGCGCGTGGCCGTGCTCGCGGTCGATCCGAGTTCGACACGTACCGGCGGCTCGATCCTCGGCGACAAGACGCGCATGGCCCGCCTCGCCGTGGATGAGAATGCCTATATCCGCCCCTCCCCCGCCTCCGGCACTCTGGGCGGCGTGGCGGCCAGAACGCGCGAGACCATGCTGCTCTGCGAGGCAGCCGGGTTCGACGTGATTCTTGTCGAGACCGTGGGCGTCGGCCAGTCCGAGACGGCGGTCGCCGATCTCACCGATTTCTTCCTCGTGCTGATGCTGCCCGGCGCCGGGGACGAATTGCAGGGCATCAAGAAGGGCATCATTGAGCTGGCCGACATGATCGCCGTCAACAAGGCTGATGGCGAGGGCGCGATGCGCGCCCGTGCGGCAGCGGTGGATTACCGCGCGGCCTTGCATATTCTCGCCCCGGCCTCGCCGCTGTGGAGCCCGCCGGTGATCACCGTATCGGGGTTGACGGGCGAGGGGCTCGACACGCTCTGGGCGCATGTCTGCGATCACCATGCGCGGCTCGAAGCCAAAGGCGAGATCAGCGCGCGCCGGCGCGGACAGGACATCAAATGGATGTGGGCCATGATCGAGGAACGCATTCATCGCCGGCTGCACGGTGATGCCGATCTGCGTGCGCGCATTCGTGCGCTGGAAGACGAGGTGCGTCGCGGCGCGCTCCCAGCTACCAGCGCCGCCGACGAGATCGCTGGAATTCTCGGTTTGTGAGCGCCCTCATGCCCCGCCTGCTGATCACCGGTTTCGGCCCGTTTCCCCGGGTTCCGCGCAATCCATCCGAGCGCGTGGCGCGCGCAGCCGCCGCGAATCCACGCTGGCGCCGCCTTGGCTGGCGGGTCGATCTGCGCATTCTCGATACCCGCTACAACGCCCTCGGGACGCAACTGCTACCGGCACTGCGCGAGAGCGATCCGGATGCGGTGCTGCTCCTCGGTGTCGCACCGAAACGTGCCGCGATCACACCGGAGCGCCAGGCCCGAAACCGGGTGTCGCGCCTGTTCCCCGATGCGAGCGGGCGTGTGGGGGATGCGAGCCTGCGGCTCGACCGGGAGGATCCCCGTCTGCTCCGTCGCACACAAGCACCGATTGCGGCGATGGTGCGCGCCATGCACCGGCGCGGCCTGCGCGCCGCGATCTCGGCTGATGCCGGGCGCTATCTATGCAATGCCGCCTATTATACGGCACTGAGCGCCCGCGGCGCGGCATCTGCGGCGCATGTCGTGTTCATCCATATTCCCTTTCCGCGTGACATCACGCAGCGCCGCAGGACCTGCGACAAATCGAGACGATGCAAGAGGCGCCCTTCAGAGCGGGAATTGGAAGACGCAATAAATGATTGTATTTATTTATTGATGCGTACCGCGTATTCACGTAAGATATGAGTTACTAATTACTCTTGCAAACAGGTTTGAGCTTAGAGATTAACCCCGTGTGAAGCAATTTGTGGCAGTTGTGTTCGAGCAAACGAAATTGAGGCCATCATGCTCGAACGCTTGTCGGAAATGTCTGTGGATACCTCCTCCGAGGGCCGCCGAACATTGTTGAACGCAGTAACGGATCTCTTCCTGGTTGACGAGGACGCCAGCGCGGCGGCGACCGAGCATTACAGCGATATCGCCCGGCGTTCCCTCGACGCCATGGGTTCCGACGATCGTGCCGCGTATGCCGAGCGCGTCGCGGCAGAGCCGCAACTGCCCAACCCGATCGCGAAACGCCTGGCGACCGACGACGAGGCATCGGTGGCGCAGCTCGTTCTGCGCCTCTCGCCCGTCCTGAGCGACGACGATCTCGCCGCCATCGCGGTGAGCCATTCACAGGCCCATCTCGCCGCGATCGCCGAGCGCGCCAGCCTGTCGGAAACCGTCACCGATGTCCTCGTCGAGCGCGGCGACCGCAAGGTCCTGCGCACCGTCTCGGGCAATGAGGGCGCCACATTCTCGGATCGCGGCCTCGATACGCTGATCAGCCGCAGCGACGGCGACACGCAGGTCGCGCGCAACCTCGCCGAGCGCTCTGATGATCTGCCCGCGACACAGGCGCGGCGCGTTCTGCAGATCGCCGCCCAGATGAGCCTGACGCACACCCCCGAAGTCGAGACCGAGGTGATCGATGCAAGCAAGAACAAGCAATTCGCTCGCAAGGCCCGTGAACGGCGCCTCGAAGTGCGGCTTCTGATCGCCGACCTCAAGGAAGGCAAGCGTGAGATCGACGATGTGGTCTCCCTTTTGTGCAAGGATGATCGCGCCTTCGACCTCGCCCAGGTCATCAGCACGTTCAGTGATATCCCAAACACCCAGGCGTTGCGGGCGCTGCTTCAGAAGGAAGCAAGCGGTATCGCCGTCGCCTGCAAGGCAATGGGGCTCGGTAAAGACGGCTTCACGGACGTTCTGGCCATGCGCGCCTCGCGGCTCGGCCTCCCGTCAAAGCAGATCGAAAAGGACCTGGCCAGCTATGACGAGTTGACCGCCGAGCTTTCAGAGCGCGCCATGCGCTTCCTGAAGGTACGCAGCAAGATCTCCTGAGGCGCGCGCCGGCGGCCTTACCGGATTGGGGCAAGCGCGCCATTCAGCGCATCCGTCGGGCGCAGCGCCCCGACGGTGATCGCGTTCCAGTTCATCAGGGGCGCATGCGCCAGATCATCAAGGAAAGCGCGCTCATCGTCGTCCCGAGCCAGCAGCGCCGAAAGGATGCGCGCCATGATCGCCTCCGAGGCGCGCGTCGTGCCATCGGCGCATTTGACGGCGATACCGAGGCCGCGCTCCGGGACCGTCGCGCAATAGACCCCCTCGGCGCCGGTCTTCATGAAGACGCGGTCACCGAACCGTTCCATCACGCGCGTATCGAAGCGCCCTGTCCCCGCCACCATGAACGGCGCCTGCGCCGCCGCATTGCGGATCACGTCCGCTGCCTGTGCATAATCCGCAGGCATCCCCTCCCCGCTGCCGAAGCGTGCGAAAGCGCGTGCGAGAGATTCGAGCGGGATGGCGTAAGTCGGGATCGAGCAGCCGTCGATACCGCGATTGACCGGCTCGTGCGGCGTGTCGGTCATGCGCACGAGCGCGGCGCGCACCTGCTGCTGAACCGGATGATCGGGGCCGATATAGCCGGCGGGATCGTGCCCTTCAGCACAGGCGAGGCAGACGAAGCCGGCATGCTTGCCCGAGCAGTTGTTATGACCGGCATGCGGGGTCTCACCGCGCCGCGCCATCGCGCGCATGGCTTCCTGGTTCATCGGCCAATGCGTGCCGCATTCGAGGCAGCCCTCGTCGCGGCCCACCCGCGCGAGCATGCCCTGCGCCGTCGTCACATGCGCCGGCTCGCCGGAATGCGAGGCACAGGCGAGCGCGATTTCCGGTGCGCCGAGGCCGACCTTCTCCGCCAGACCGGAGGCGACCAGCGGCAACACCTGCAGCGCCTTGATGGCTGAGCGCGGGAAGACCCGGCGCGCGGTATCGCCGATACCGGCCACGAGGCCACCCTTCGCATCGCTGATCGCCACCATGCCGCAATGGCGTGACTCCACCTCGTCACCGCGGGTTACTTCGATCAGAACCGGATCCGTCATCGTGCCGCCATTCATCTGCCAACCATCTCGGAGCGCCGAGTTTGCGCCCGGTCCGGACGTGCTTGTCAAAGCGACCACGCGCGCTTTCCCGATTGGTGCAATGCGCGCGAAGTTGCGCCGTCCGCCCGTCTCATGCACTTTTACGCAATCGGATCGTCGGCGAACCGGCGGGGAGGAAGCAGCATGAGCGTGATCGATTATGAAGCGGAATACAACAACCGCGCCCGTGTTCCCGATCATCGCGCCCATATCGCCGGCTGGATCGCCGATGCGGCGGATTACCGCGAGAACACGCCGCCGACGCCGATCCCCTTCGGCCCCGGTGAGCGCGCGGTGCTCGACCTGTTCACACCCGCCGATCCGCGCGGTGGGGCGACGCTGGTCTTCATCCATGGCGGCTACTGGCAGGCGATGGAACGCAGCTATTTCAGCCATATGGCGAAAGGCGCGAACGCACATGGCATCTCTGTGGCGGTGCCCGGCTATGATCTGTGCCCCGACAACAGCATTGCCGGGATCATTGACCAGATGCGCGAGGCCTGCCGGGTGCTCCTGAAGCTCGGTCGCCCCCTCGTCGTTGCCGGTCATTCCGCCGGGGGGCATCTCGCCGCCTGCATGCTCGCGACGGATTGGCGCGCGCAGGGCCCGGATCTGGCGCAGGACAGCGTGCGCGCCGCTTACGCGATATCAGGCCTGTTCGATCTGGAGCCGCTGGTCTCCACCTCGATCAACAAGGCGCTCGGCCTCGATACCGAATCCGCGCGGGCGGTGAGCCCGTTGCACGGTCCGCCGCCGCACCCCGGCGCCATTCTCGACGCGGTCGTCGGCGGTGCGGAGAGTGCGGAATATCATCGCCAGAGCGAGCGCATCGTCGCGGCCTGGGGCGAAGCCGGCGTCACGACACGCTACGCACGCATCGGCGCGTGCCACCATTTCGATGTGATCGCCGGGCTGGCCGATCCCGATTCGGCGATGACGCGCCGGCTGGTCGCGCTGGCGGGCGGCTGATGATCATTGCTGTCCCGCACAAGTGGCTTTGCCACAGCGTCGCGACGGGTTAGATCACATCGATCATGAACGGGCGCCCTCGCCCCCAACCAACAGGAGCGCATTCCGTGCAGACCTTCTTCGTCGAGATCAAATGCAAGCTGGGCAAGACCTACGACGTGGCGATGGAACTCGCCGATCGTGAAATCGCCTCGGAAATCTACTCCACCGCCGGTGATTACGACATCCTGGCCAAGTTCCACATCGACCGCGATGTCGATATCGGCCATTTCGTCGCCGAGAAGGTCCAGACGATCCCCGAGATCGACGACACCAAGACCATCATCACCTTCAAGGCGTTCTGAGGCCGCTCACGCGCGTGTGGCGTGCTCGACCAGCGCCTGGATGAAGGCATCGCATTTCATCAGATCGTCGATCGCCACCCATTCATCGGCCTGATGCGCCTGGGCGATGGCGCCGGGACCGACAATGACCGTGGGCACCTCGGCGATGGTCTGGAACAGGCCGGCCTCGGTGCCGTAAGCGACCTTGGCGTGGTCGTTGCGTCCGGCGAGGCGCTTGGCGAGCGTCGCGACATCGGCCTCTGGCTTGGTATCGAGACCGGGAAAACCGGCGAAGACGTCTATATCGATGCCGCTCGCCGGATCGATCGCCTGCATGCGCGGCTCCAGCACCTGGCTGGCATAATCCTTGACCTGCTGCACAAGCGTATCGGGATCGTCCTGGCCGACGGCCCGGAACTCGAAGCGGATTTCGCAGCGATCGGGCACGATGTTGAGCGCCGTGCCGCCCTGCATGATACCGACATGCGCCGTGGTATGCGCGACGTCGTAGAGCGCGTCGCGCGCCCCCGCCTCCTGCAACCCCTCCGCAATCCGGCGGATCTCGGCCACCAGCAGCGCACCGAACTCCACCGCATTCACACCCTGCGGCGCAAGCGAGGAATGGCGCGTGAGGCCACGTATCGTGGCGACCAGGCTGCGCTTGGCCTTGTGCCCCAGCACCACCTGCATGCCGGACGGCTCACCCACGAAACAGGCCTGTGGCCGGACCGGTTGTTCACGCAGCCAGGAGACGAGGCCGCGCGCACCGACGCAGCCGACTTCTTCGTCATAGCTGAAGGCGAAATGCATCGGGCGGGCGAGCGGCGCCTGCGCCATGGCCTCGGCATTGGCCAGGCAAACGGCGAGAAAACCCTTCATGTCGCAGGTCCCGCGCCCGTAGAGCCGCCCTTCCCGCTCGGTCACGGTGAACGGATCGCTCGACCAGTTCTGACCATCGACGGGAACGACATCAGTATGGCCGGAGAGGACGAAGCCGGGCTTGTCCTGCGGACCGATACTGGCCCACAGATTGGCTTTGAGCCCGGTTTCATCATAGATCCGCTCGAAGCTGAAACCGTGCGGGGCGAGGAAGCGCTCGATCCAGTCGATGATCGCGAGATTGGAATTGCGGCTCGTCGTGTCGAACGCCACCAGCGTCGACAGAATCGATACGATTCTGTCATAGGACATATAACAGCTCCCTATATGTTTCGATGGCCGGCTACGCAGCCGGCACCAGGTTCATTTGCTCGGCGCGAACGAAATCGACGAAACGCCGTGCCACCGGGAGGTTTCCGCCGACCGCCGGGAACACGAAGGACGTCTCGTATTCGATCAACGGCTCGAACGGTCGGAAGACCAGCCCCGAACCTGCAACATAGGCGATCGGGAACGGATTGATAACGGCAATCCCGACACCTGAACGCACCATCTCCAGCAGGAATTGTACAGTCCCCGATTCGAGAACCGTCCGTGGCTCGACGCCTTCATCTGCGAAGGCGCGCTCCAGCCGCGCACGGGCCGAGAAGCGGCGCGTGACGGCGATCATCGGCGAATCACCGATATCAGTAGGCCGAATCGCCTCCTTTGCCGCGAGCGGATGGTCGGCGGGCATCAGCACATGCGCGACGGATTGCCGGAACGGCTCGGCCCGCACACCGAGATGCGCCGCCTTCACGTCGAGCACACCGAGATCCGTGGTGCCGTCCGCGACAGAAGCCACGGCATCGTCGGAGCGTCCGATCTCCATCTGGATGCGCGTATCAGGCTCGACCTGGAGAAAGCGCGTCACCATCGGCGCGAGAAAGGTATGGGCGATGGTCGGCGTGCTGAAGATGCGCAGCAGCGTGCCGACGCTGGGCGTGTTCGGCCAGTTCGACAGCCGCGCCAGAGCCGCGAAGATCGGCGCGGCTTCGGCGTCGAGGGCGAAGGCGTCGGCTGTGGGGACGAGGCGCCCGCCATCGCGGACGAACAGATCGCGCCCCAGACGCGCCTCCAGCGCCCCGATCGCCCGTGACACGGCCGGCTGCGAAACACCTAATCGTTGTGCTGCCGCCGTCGTCTTGCGCGTGGTGATCACAGCATGCAGCACTTCCAGTTCGCGCACGCTTGGACGGGAGGAGCGCCCGCCATCGTCTTCGTTTTCCATTTTCGGCATACCTCTATTACAAAATCTGATCATTTTTAATGGTGACAATACACCATCTAGATATTACCAATTTGTTGCGCTGACGCAATATCGCTATGCTAAAAACTGATCGCTTGGCGCACGAAAAATCATAGGGACGCCGAAGCGTCCTGATCCAGAGGAGAATCGTCATGAAGCACGGCATTGCAAGATTGGCCCTGCCGTTGGCCCTGTTGGCCGCGGCGCCCGCGACAGCCGCCGATCTGCGGATCGGTCTGAGTTCGGAGCCGTCATCGATGGACCCGCATTTCCACAATCTGGGGCCGAACAACGCGTTGCGTCAGCACATTTTCCAGTCG
>NZ_DATGCW010000241.1:0-8960 GCF_035311605.1 Saliniramus sp. | reverse complement strand
CTTGATCAGATCGATCACCGAAATATCGCGGAAATAGCTCTCGCCGAATTCGAATTGCGAGAAATTCCAGATCATCAGCGCGAAACGCTCATGGGCGGGTCGATCGAAACCGAATTGCGCTTCGAGCTGCGCGATGAATTGCGGATCGAGTCCCTGCGCCCCGCGATAGCGCGAATCGCTGCCCCCGCCATCGCCGCCGCCCATCTGCCCCGCGAGGCCCCCGCCGTCGCCGCCGGCACCGCCGAAGCGCGCGGTCGCCCCCGCATCGGCGCCCTGGATCTGGGCCAGTATGCGCTCGACGGGGCCGCCGGGCGCAAACTGGATGATCACGAACGAGATCAGCATGATCCCGAAAATCGTCGGGATCATCAGCAGAAGACGTCGCGCAATATAAGCGGCCATGGAACCTCTGAGAATGCGGGCGCAGCGAACAACTGGCCCGGTTGCGACGAATCGGCGGCTATCGTGCTAAATCACACATACAGCGTAAAGCCGGATCACGCACGTCGCGCTGCGCGCGCCCGCTCCTCGTCGATCCACCAGGTGGACAGCGCCCCGACCGTGAAACGCGGCTTGGTTTCCGGTCGCCCGAACTCGTCCCAGAAGGCGAGCCAGTGCGTGCCCTTGAACCACATCGGTACCCAGTAGAAACCGGCGCGCAGCACGCGGTCGAGCGCGCGCGCGGCGACATACATCTCCTCACGCGTCTCGGCGGCGATTACCTTCTCGATCAGCGCGTCGACAGCCGGATCGGCAATGCCGGCCACATTGGGCGAGCCGGTTATTCCGGCAGCTTCCGAGCCGAAGATCACCCGCAATTCGGCGCCGGGCGTCAGGGAGCCGACGAAGCGGCGGGTGATGACGTCGAAGTCGAATTCGTCGATGCGCCTTTGAAACTGCGAGGCATCAACCACACGCAGCCCCGCATCAATGCCGATCCTGCTCAGATTGCGGGTGAAGTGCAGGGTATGCGGTTCCAGCGCGTTGGAAAAGTCAAGGAATTCGATGGTGAAACGCTCACCGTTCGGCAGCAGCAGGTCGCGCCCGCGATAACTGCAGCCGGCCTGCTGCAGGAGTTCCTGCGCCCGGCGCAGATTGCCGCGATCAGTCCCGGAGCCGTCGGAAACCGGTGGAGAAATCGCCTCGCCGAAGACGCGCTCGGGAAGGCTGTCCCTGTAGGGCTCCAGCAGCGCCGCTTCGTCATCCGGGATGGGGCCCTCTGCGGCCATCGGGGAATTCTCGAAGTAGGATTTCGTACGCATGTAGGAATCGAACATGATCGTCCGATTGAGCGATTCGAAATCAAACAGATAACCCAGCGCCTCGCGGATACGCGGGTCCGCGAACTTTTCGCGGCGCGTGTTGAACCACCATCCCTGCCGCCCTGAAGGTGTTTCGTCGACCAGCTCTTCCTTCAGAACGCGCCCTTCATTGTGTGCAGGGAAATCGTAGCCGGTTGCCCAGTCACGCGATGTGAAGTCCTCGCGATAGTTGAAGGCGCCGGATTTGAAGGCTTCGAACGCCACCTGGCGGTCGCGGAAATAGTCGTAGCGCACACGGTCGAAGTTGCTCTGCCCGCGATTGACCGGCA
The DNA here is from genome assembly GCF_035311605.1 of Saliniramus sp. NCBI lineage: Bacteria > Pseudomonadati > Pseudomonadota > Alphaproteobacteria > Hyphomicrobiales > Salinarimonadaceae > Saliniramus > Saliniramus sp. Next base: position 7,369 of record NZ_DATGCW010000241.1, on the reverse strand, counting down.
GATCCGCGCCCCAGTAATCCTCCACGCGCTCGTAGATCAGGAAGCGACCATTCTCGAACCGCCCGACGCGATACGGGCCCGATCCGAGTGGAGGCTCGGTGGTCGAGGCGCCGAAGTCGCGGTCTTTCCAATAAGCGGCGGAGAAGATCGGCAATCCGGCGACGGAGAGCGGCAGGTCGCGCGCCCGACCTTCGACGAAGCGCACAACGACGGTCTCGCCATCCTCGGCTTCGGCACCTTCGAGCAAGCGCAATTGCTGGCGGATGCTGGGATGACCTTCTTCCTTGAGAATCATGATGGAGAAGGCGACATCTTCCGGCGTGATCGGGCTGCCGTCATGGAAGCGCGCTTCGGGGCGCAGGCGAAAGCGATAGGTGAGACCATCCGGTGCGCGCGAAACAGAATGTGCGACGAGGCCGTAGAGCGCATCCGGCTCGTCGGCGGCGCGGGTCATCAGGCTGTCGAAGGTCAGCCCCATGCCAATCGCCGGATCGCCTTGCAGGATATAGGGATTGAAGGAATTGAAGGTCCCGAACATGTCGGTGCCGAAGAAGCCGCCCTTCGGTGCATCCGGATCGACGTAATCGAAATGCGCGAAATCCGGCCCGTATTTCAGGTCACCGAATATCGACATGCCGTGTGCCCATTCGACCTCGCGCGCACGCAACCGCACGGGTACTCCCGCGACGACGGTAGCGGCCGCCACACCGGTGAAGAAACTGCGTCGATCAATCGTCAGCATGCGTTCCCCTTCTCCTCGCCTGATCCGCCGCATGTGTTCGCAAGAGCGCGGTTGCGCGTAACGACAGCGATTCATTATGGCGATAATGGCGCAAGCGAAAGCATGTGTCGAACCCCGAAAGCGTCATCGGGCGGGGCCGCGCGAGCATCGCTGCGCCGGGCCCCGGCCTGCGCAGGATCGCAGCGGCCTTTGCGTGCAAGAGCCTTATCCGGCTTGCCGTGACGCGTTATAGCTGCGGTCAAGCGGTCGTCCGGATGATCAACGGGCGCCAAAGCGCGCCGGGCCCGATCCGATGCATGCGGCCTGCGCGACGATAAGACACGCTGGGAGAGCGCCATGACGACGAACGATGATGCCGGAAAGACCGAGATCCTGATGCCGCGCCCGATGGCGCCGCGCGTGATCGAGCAACTCGATGCGCGCTTCACCCTGCATCGCTTGTGGGAGGTGGATGACGCCGATGCATTCATCGCGCAGCACGCCTCCCGGATTCGCGGCGTCGCCACCGGCGGTGGTGCGAGCGGGCGCGTCGACAAGGCGCTGATCGATGCGCTGCCGGCGCTCGAAATCGTCTCCAGCTTCGGTGTGGGTTACGATCATGTCGATGCCGCTTATGCCGGCACGAAGGGTGTCGTGGTGACCAATACGCCGGACGTACTTACCGACGAGGTAGCTGATCTCGCCATCGGCCTGCTGCTGGCCACCTTGCGCAAACTCCCCCAGGCCGACCGCTATCTGCGCGAAGGTCGCTGGCTGGAAAAGCCGTTCCCGCTCAGCCCGACGCTGCGTGAGCGCAAGATCGGCATTCTCGGCTACGGTCGCATCGGCAAGGCGATTGCCAGGCGCATCGACGCGTTCGGTGTCGAGGTCGTCTATCACGGGCGCCGCGAGCAGGCGGATGCGCCGCATCGCTATTATGCCGATCTCGCGGCGATGGCGCGGGACGTCGATACGTTGATCGTGATCACGCCCGGCGGGGCGGGGACGGAGAAGATCGTCGATTCGCGCATTCTCGAAGCGCTTGGTCCGGAAGGCGTGCTGATCAACGTGGCGCGCGGCAGCGTCGTGGACGAGGCGGCGCTGATCAAGGCGTTGCACGACGGCACCATCCTATCGGCAGGGCTCGACGTGTTCGACAAGGAGCCGCAGGTGCCGCAGGAACTGATCGACATGGATCACGTGGTGCTGCTGCCGCATGTTGGCTCGGCTTCGGTGCATACGCGCAACGCAATGGCCCAGCTCGTCGTCGATAACCTCCTGGCGTGGTTCGATGGCAAGCCGCCGCTGACCCCGGTGCCCGAGACACCCTCGCCGCGCTGAGCTGCCGTTTACCGGACAGGCAGCGCCTTGGCGCTTGAACCGGGGCGCGGCTTTGCCTATGCAATGGGGCCGAGGAGACCGCGCATGCTCGACCGCAACGATGCTTTCGGCCAGGAGGCCCAGATAGAATATCTCGACGCGCATTTTCGCGTCGTGCGCCCCGGCAAATTCGTGCGCTGCGCCGTGACCGGCGATCCCATTCCGCTCGACAGGCTCGTCTATTGGAGCGTCGAGCGGCAGGAGCCCTACAGCTCACACCAGGCGGTGATGCAGCGGCTCGGGCTGAAGCCGAAAGACGTTCATGAGTCTGGCGTGACGGATGCTTCCTGATCGGATTTTCCTATCTATAGGAAAATCATCTTGACAATCTTTAATTGTCAAGCCACCTTGCCGCCATTGGTTGTGCGGCAAGGAAACAGATCATGAATTTCGAAAATACAGTTATGCATCAGGGCGATGCTGCGCGCGGCAAAAGCGGGCCGGGCAAGCGGGGGCCGGGTAAGCGGGGGTTGGGCAAGCGGGGGTTGGGCAAACGGGGCGCGATGCCGGGATCCCCGGTCGAGCCCGTTCTGTCCCGCGAGGCGTGGCGCTTGTTACAGGCGCTGGCGGCGCAGGGGGCGCGGACTCGGGCCGATCCGTTCGACCCGGATCGGATCCTGCTCAGCAAGGGCGGGGAAACCCGTCGCGACGGCGCGGCCGTTTCGCTCGGCGGCGGGAGTTTTTCGCGCAGTGCGCTGGATTTGCTCATCCGGCATGATCTCGTGCAACAAGATCTCGAGCAGCATGATCGCGCGAATTCCACAGCAGCGACACTGATCTCGCAGGCCGGGAAGGGCTATCTCGCGCGCTTGGCGGCACGTCGGGCCGGGCAGGGCGACGCGGCCTTCGCTGCGCAGCATCGTGCGGATACAATGGCCGAAAGGCCTGATCCCGTCGATGATGGGGCGCAGGTGCGGGTGCGGGTCAATCAGGAAGAAAGTCCTCTCGCCTGGCTCGCTGCGCGCAAGGGCGCGGATGGCGCGCCGCTGATCGATGCGGTGCAATGCGAGGCCGGTGAGCGTTTCCGGCGCGATCTCACCATGGCGGGAATCATGCCCGGTGTGAGCATCGACTGGGACCGGCTCGGCTCGGGTGGCGGTGGCGGGGGGGGCTATCGTGCCGGCCGGCTCGACGCGACGGAGGCCTGTATCGCCGCGCGCCAGCGCGTGACCCGGGCCGTGCGCCATCTCGGCGCCGAGGACGGGGATCTGCTCATCGATGTCTGCGGCTTTCTCGTCCGGATCAGCGAAATCGAGCGAGCACGCGGCTGGCCGGCGCGGTCAGGCAAGATCATGATTGCACGGGCCCTGTCGCGGCTGGCTGATCATTACGGGCTCGCCGGCGAGGCCCGCGGCGCGGTGCGCAACCGCCGGATTCTGGCCTGGTGCGCCGGAGAGTCGGTTGCACCGGGCTGAACTTCGCAATACGAGACCGGGAGGAAGCGGTCGCGGCGGCCATATTTTCGACGCGAGCCGCGCCCAGATTCACCAAAGTGGTGACCGGATCGCTGCGGCGCAGCGTCCCGCTTGCGGCTTGCTGTCATCCGGCCCAAACTGCCAACTGTGTCGGGTCTGACTCGCGCCACCCGCCACCCGCCACCACGCCATTGCGGCGTGCATGATCCTGCGCCAACCCGGCGCTGATGCGAAAAGGCCTGCTGCATGCAAGAGACTTCGTCGACGCCGCAATCCCTGGACGAATCGGTGCTGCGCAATGCCGAAGCGACGCTGGAAACCGTGGTCAGCGCCCGCGAGGCCGTCGAGGCGGTGATCTTCGGTCAGAAGAATGTTGTCGATCTGGCGCTGACGACGATCCTCGCGGGTGGCCACGGGCTTCTCGTCGGTGTGCCGGGCCTCGCCAAGACGAAGCTCGTCGAAACGCTCGGCACGGTGCTCGGCCTCGATGCGCGGCGGGTCCAGTTCACCCCCGATCTGATGCCCTCAGACATTACCGGTTCGGAAATCCTTGAGGAGGATGCTGATCGCCGGCGCCATTTCCGCTTCGTGCGCGGGCCGATCTTCGCGCAGCTTCTGATGGCTGACGAGATCAACCGCGCCAGCCCGCGCACCCAGTCGGCCCTGTTGCAGGCGATGCAGGAGCATCACGTTTCCGTGAGCGGCGAGCGTCACGACCTGCCGCATCCGTTCCACGTGCTCGCCACGCAGAATCCCATCGAGCAGGAGGGCACCTATCCCTTGCCGGAGGCCCAGCTGGTTCGTTTTCTGCTGCAGATCGACATCGACTACCCTGACCGCGATGCCGAGCGGCGCATCCTGCTCGAGACGACGGGGGATCCCGAATCCCGCCCCGGTGCGGTGATGTCGGGTGAGGCGCTGATGAGCGCGCAGCGGCTCGCGCGGCGACTGCCCGTCGGCGAGAGCATCGTCGAGGCCATTCTCGATCTGGTGCGCGCCGCGCGACCGGGGGAGGGGGATCCCGCCGTGACCGAACATCTGCTCTGGGGACCTGGCCCGCGCGCCTCGCAGGCGCTGATTTTCGCTGCGCGCGCGCATGCACTGATCCAGGGCCGCGTGTCACCGTCAATAGACGATGTGGCGCTGCTCGCAGCACCGGTACTGAAGCACCGCATGGCTCTGACGTTCGCTGCACGCGCCGATGGTATCACGATTTCCGACCTCGTTCAGCGCCTGACGGCGCGGCTCGGCGGGTGAGGCCCTGACATGGCGCGCGTGCGGGTCCTCAGCGAGACGCAACGGCTACCCGGGCGGACGGTCACGCTGGCGGCGCAGGATCTCGCCGCGCGGCTGCCGCGTCTGGTACTTGAGGCGCGTCGCGTCGCCGGGACCCTCGCGCACGGTATCCATGGACGTCGCCGTGCGGGCCCGGGCGAAACCTTCTGGCAGTTCCGCCCCTTCAGCAGTGGCGAGCCGGCATCGCGGATCGACTGGCGTCGTTCGGGCCGCGACGATCGTCTCTATGTGCGTGAGCGAGAATGGGAGGCGGCGCATTCGGTGCATCTCTGGATCGACCGCTCGGCCTCGATGGCCTTTGGTTCGGAACTCGCCATGGTGCCGAAATGCGACCGTGCGGTGGTGCTCGGTCTCGCGCTCGCCGAGAGCTTCGTCGAGGCGGGCGAGCGTGTCGGCATGATGGGGCAGGCGCCACCGCGTGCCGTGCGCCGGATCGCCGAGCGTTTTGCTGAAATCCTCGCGGATCCGCGCGGCATCAATTTGACCGACATGCCGCCACGCACGGCGCTCGCCCCCCATGACGAAGCGCTGATCGTCAGTGACTGCCTCAGCCCCGCCGAGGAATGGGATGCCTGCATCGAGGCGATCGCGGCACGCGGCGCGCGCGGTCATGTGCTGATGATCGTCGATCCGGTGGAAGAGAGCTTTCCCTTCGCCGGTCAGGCCATGCTCGAGGATCCCGAGGCCGGTTTGCGGCTGCGGGTCGGGGATGCGGCGAGCTGGGGCGCGCAGTATCGCACGCGTATTGCGCGCCACCGCGATGCGCTGGAGGCGGCGACGCGGCGGCGGGGATGGACGCTCACGATTCACCGCACCGACCGGCCCGCGAGCGAGGTCGCCCTGCGGCTGATGGCGCTCGTCCAGGCGGCGCGCTCGGGCATGGGAGGGCGCTGACATGTTGGGTCTGCCGCTCACCTTCGCCGTACCGCTCGTCCTTGCCGGGCTGGTTGCCATCCCTGCGATCTGGCTGCTCCTGCGGGTGACGCCGCCGCAGCCGCGCCGGATCTCGTTTCCGCCGCTCAAGATCGTCGCCGATCTGATCCCGCGTCAGGAATCGCCGGCGCGCACGCCGTGGTGGCTCCTGCTGCTGCGCCTCGTCATCGCCGCATTGCTGATCCTCGCCGCCGCCGGCCCGATCCTCAATCCGGCCCCCTCGCTGGAAGGTGACCGGCGCGCACCGGTGTTGATGATCGTCGACAATGGCGCCGGCTCGGCTGCCTATTGGCGGCGGCATGCGGCGATCGCGCTGGAGCAGGGCGAGGCGATCGCGCGGGACGGACGCTCGATGGGCATCGTCGCGACGGCGACGCCGGCGGCGGAGATTGCCCTTGAGGAACCCGCAACCGCGCTGGAGCGCCTTCGGGCCATCGTCTCGCGTCCGCATTTTCCGCAGGCGGAGAGCTGGCGCCGTCCGGTCAGTACCTTCCTGCAGGCGCATACAGATACCGAAATCCTCTGGATCACCGGCGGCGTCGGCATCGGCGGCGAGGATGACATGGCGATGCTGCTCGCGGAGATCGCGCGGGATCATACCCTCACCGTCATGCGCCCGGATGCCGCTTCCGCGCTCGCCCTCGGCAATGCACGCAATTCTGCGCAGGGGCTTTCCGTCGATGTACTGCGCGCGGGGCCGAATGCGCGTGACGAGGGACGCGTGCGCGCCACTGATCTGCGGGGCCTGTCACTGGCCGAGGAGACCTTTGTCTTCCTGCCGGACGAGACCGAAACCGATGTGCGTTTCGATATCCCCGTCGAGCTGCGCAATTCCGTGGCGCGGATCGAGATCGTGGGAGAAGCATCCGCCGCCGCGACGACCTTGCTCGATTCGCGCAGCCGGCGCAGCCGCGTCGGCATCGTGGCGGGGACACCGCTCGATCTGGCTCAGCCGCTGCTCGCGCCGACCTTCTATATCGAGCGGGCGCTGGAGCCCTATGCCGAAATCCGCGAGGGACGCGGCGGCTCGGCTGAAGCGATCGAGGAGCTGCTCGACGGGCAGGTCAACGTTCTGGTGCTTGCCGATATCGGCGTTCTGCCGCCACGCACGCAGGCGCGGATCGCGACCTTCATGGAAGAGGGCGGGCTGCTGCTGCGCTTCGCCGGATCGCGGATGACGGGTCATGTGGATGATCTCCTGCCCGTGCGGCTGCGCGATGGCGGTCGCAATCTCGGTGGTGCGCTCTCCTGGGATGCGCCGCGCACCCTGGCGGAATTCACCCGGGAAAGTCCGTTCCATGGTCTCGCCGTTCCGGATGCGCTCGGTATCTCGCGGCAGATCCTCGCCGAGCCTTCTGGTGCGCTGACCGAGCGGACATGGGCGGCGCTCGAAGACGGTACCCCGATCGTCACAGCGGATCGGCGTGGCGAAGGCATAAGCGTGCTCTTTCATGTAACGGCGGATGCGAGCTGGTCGAACCTGCCGCTGACCGGGTTGTTCGTCGACATGTTGCGCGAGACCCTGCAATTTGCTGCCGCGCCGCCCGGTGCCGAATTGCAGACAGGAGGCGATCGTCGGCCCGTCGCGCCGCGACTGACCCTCGACGGGGCCGGCAATCTCGGT
>NZ_DATGCW010000240.1:0-14230 GCF_035311605.1 Saliniramus sp. | reverse complement strand
GGCCTGAATCGCCATTCTTTTCTGTCGAAGATATTCCTCACCGTCTCGCTCGTCGGCATATCGCTTCCCACCTTCCTGATCGGCATCCTTCTGATCCTCGTATTCGGTGTGACGCTGGGATGGTTGCCCACTTTCGGACGGGGCGGACTGACTACCGTTTTCGGTTGGGAGACGAGCCTGCTATCCTTGCGCGGCTGGAGCCACATAATCCTGCCCGCCGTCACTCTGGCGCTGTTCCAGCTCACGTTGATCATGCGTCTCGTGCGCGCCGAAATGCTCGAGGTGCTGCGCACGGACTACATCAAATTCGCACGGGCGCGTGGATTGCCTCAGCGTTCAATCAATTTCGGGCATGCGCTCAAGAACACGCTGGTTCCCGTGATCACCATCATGGGCCTTCAGATTGGTGCGCTGCTGGCGTTCTCGATCATCACCGAGACCGTGTTCCAATGGCCTGGCATGGGGCTTCTGATCATTCAGGCGATCAATTTCGCCGACATTCCGATCATGTCCAGTTACCTCGTGCTTGTTGCCGTATTTTTCGTGCTCATAAATCTGATCGTCGACATGCTCTACTACGTCGTGGATCCGCGTCTGCGGATCGAGCGTCCTGCGAGCACGAAGTAAGGAGGGCGTCGGTATGTCATCAACCAATACGAATCAGGCATCCACGAGCCCTGAAGTGACGAGCCCCGATGTGGCTGCATCGTCTCCGCGCTTGTGGCGGCGCATCTACGGCAACACCAGGAGCTTCTTCGACGGCGATATTTTCTACAGCTTCCGGCAATCGCCCCTCACCATCGTGGCCTTTCTGGTAACGATGGCGATGTTCACGGCTGCGCTTTTTGCGCCCTGGGTGGCGCCGTACGATACCTATGATCTGGGCTCTCTCAATCTCATGGACGCTTACAAGCCGCCGGCCTGGTCGCCTGGCGGGGATCTGAATTATCTGCTCGGGACGGATGACCAGGGACGAGATGTGCTTTCGGCGATGATCTTCGGCCTTCGGATATCGCTGCTCGTCGGTTTTTCGGGTGTCGTGCTGGCAGCGGCTTTCGGCATGGTCCTCGGTCTCGTCAGCGGCTATTTCGGCGGCTGGATCGATGCGGTTATCATGCGCATCGCCGATGTTCAGCTGACCTTTCCGGCCATTCTCATCGCGCTCATGATCGATGGTGTCGCATCCTCCGTAATGAGCACGCAGGCGCGGGCGGACTTCAAGATCTACGTGATCATTCTCGCGATCGCCGCTTCGCTGTGGGTGAATTTCGCACGCACCGTGCGTGGCTCCACCCTTGTCGAGAAGAACCGTGAATACGTTCAGGCGGCCAAGGTGATGGGCATTCATCCGATCCTGATCATGCTGCGGCACGTCCTGCCCAATGTGATGGGGCCGGTCCTCGTGATCGCGACGCTTTCGCTGGCCGTGGCCATTCTCACCGAGGCGACACTGTCCTTCCTTGGTGTGGGCGTGCCGCCCACCAATCCTTCGCTGGGGACACTCATCCGGATCGGGAACAACTTCCTGTTTTCCGGTGAATGGTGGATGTCGATCTTCCCCGGCGTCGTCCTCGTCGTGCTTGTCCTCGCAGTGAACCTGCTGGGTGACTGGCTGCGCGACGCGCTCAACCCCAAGCTGCGCTGAGGAGGGTCTCGTGAGCACCAAGAAACCGGTTCTCGAGGTCAGGAACCTCCGGGTCGAATTCCCCAACCGTCGCGGCAACCTGGTCGCGGTCGACGATGTCTCTTTCACGGTCAATGAGGGCGAAGTGCTCGGTGTCGTCGGTGAGTCCGGCGCGGGCAAGTCGATGACGGGCTCCGCCATCATCGGTCTGCTGGAGCCCCCGGGACGGATTGCCGGCGGTGAGGTGTGGCTCGATGGCGAGCGCATCGACAATCTGTCCCAGGAGGCCATGCGCAAGATCCGCGGCAAGCGTATCGGCATGGTCTTCCAGGACCCGCTGACCTCGCTCAACCCGCTTTATACGGTGGGGCGGCAGCTTATCGAAACGATCCTGACCCACCAGGATCTGACCGAGGCGCAGGCAAGAAAGCATGCTATCGATCTTCTCGGCGAGGTGGGGATCCCCTCGCCGGAGAAGCGTATCGACCAGTATCCGCACCAGTTCTCAGGCGGCATGCGACAGCGTGTCGTCATCGCGCTCGCCTTGTGCGTGAATCCGCGTATGATCATAGCGGATGAGCCGACCACGGCGCTCGACGTGTCGATCCAGGCGCAGATCATCAAGCTGCTCAAGCGTCTGTGTGACGAGCATGGCGCAGCGATCATGCTGGTGACACACGATATGGGGGTTATCGCCGAGACGGCTGACCGCGTGGCGGTGATGTATGCCGGTCGGATCGCCGAGATCGGCCCGGTTCAGGATGTCATCAAGAAAGCCAAGCACCCTTACACAGAAGGGCTGATGGGTTCGATTCCGGTCGTGGGCCATGATCTCGAGCGCCTCACCCAGATCGAGGGTTCAATGCCGCGTCTGACCGAAATCCCCAGGGGCTGTGCCTTCAATCCGCGTTGCCCGCAGGTGTTCGATCGCTGCCGCGTGGAGCGACCGAATCTCATCGATGTCGATCGCTCGAGTGCCGCGTGCTGGCTGCATGCCACTGGCACAAGCAAGACCGAAGCGGCTGAATAGGCGAACAGGATAGTGACGATGCAGGTTGAAAAACCCATTTTTGAAGCCGTCGATCTGTCGAAGTCATTCGACGTGTCGGCGCCCTTGCTGCGGCGGATCATCCACCGGGAGGGGCGCTCGACGCTGCGGGCGGTCGATGCGATCAATTTCAAGATCCCGAGAGGCAAGACATTCAGCCTCGTCGGCGAAAGCGGTTGCGGCAAGTCCACAGTGGCGCGTCTCGTCGTCGGCTTGTACCAGCCGACCGGCGGCAAGGGTGTCTTCGACGGGCATGATATGGCCGGCAAGCGCTCACGCAAGGAGATGGCCGGCCTGCGCCGGCGTTTCCAGATGATCTTCCAGGATCCGTTCGCCTCGCTGAACCCGCGCTGGCGCGTGCACGACATTATCGCCGAGCCGATCCGCGCCCACGGAATCTCGGATGACGAACGCGACATCACGCGCCGTGTCGCGCTCAATCTGGAGCGCGTGAAGCTCTCGGCGCGCGACGGCGAGAAATTCCCGCACGAGTTCTCCGGCGGCCAGCGGCAGCGTATCTCGATTGCCCGCGCGCTCGCTTCCGAGCCGGAGTTCCTCGTCTGCGACGAGCCGACATCGGCGCTCGACGTCTCGGTTCAGGCGCAGATTCTCAATCTGATGAAGGATCTCCAGCGCGAGCTGGGGCTCTCCTATCTCTTCATCAGCCACGATCTCGCGGTGGTCTATCACATCTCCGATTATCTGGGCGTGATGTATCTCGGGCGCTTGGTCGAGGTCGGACCGGCGCGCGAGATCTTCAGGAACCCGCAGCATCCCTATACGCGCATGCTGCTTGATGCCATTCCCGATCTCGAAATGACGGGGCGCAAGCGCATTCCCGTCGGTGGTGAGGTGCCGAGCCCGATCTCGCCACCGTCAGGCTGTCATTTCCACCCGCGCTGCCCCTTCGCCAACGCGCGCTGCAAGAGCGAAACACCGGGCGTGACGTCGCTTCCGGGCGAGATCGACGTGCGCTGTCATGCGGTCGAGGAGGGGCGGCTCGCAGCCGAAGTCGAAAAGCTCAGGATGCAGGAGAGCTCGGCGGCCTGAGAAGGCGTGTTGCCGGTGAAGGCGCGCCGTTGGAAGGGCGCGCCTTCACCGGGGCGCGTCTTCGTCGGTCGGCCTGCCGGGAAATACCACCCTGGGGCGGCTGGTGCGAAACTGGCCTCGCGTCACGGCGACAAAAGCCAATGCTATGACGATCAGCCCGGTGATCCACCACATTTGCGTGCTTGCAATGCCCAAGGCCGCGAAGGTGAAGGCGCTGGTGAAGCAGGCGAGCCCCCCGGGGATCAGGACCGGCTGGCGCCGCGCCGCCGCTCTCACGGCACCGGCAAGCGCAATGGCGATCGCGACGGCACCGACGATGCCGAGCTCGTACCAGATCTCGAAGAGCAGGGAATTCGGCGCATTCCAGGGCAGCTCCCCGGCCATACGCGATCGCTGTGCCGCTTCGAGGCCATAGCCGGTGATGATCCGCAGCGGATCATCCAGCATGATTTCCCGCCAGATCGCAAGGGCATTGATGCTGCCGCCGGCCATGCCGGGGCCCAGTGGCGTCGCGATGAAGGCGAAGAGGGGGGCGGAGATGATGAGAACGGCAACCGCGGTCGCCAGGATTGCCGTCACGGCGCGCGGATAGGAGGCGGCGAGCGGCCAGACGAGCGCCCCCGCGACAAAGGCGATCAGCGACAGCCAGGTCGGTGCGAGCAATGTCATCAGCCCCACCGATGCCGCGACCACGAGCGCCTGCGCGTCGCGACCGCGTGAATGCATCCACGCCGTCGCCGGCCACGTGGCGAGTACCGCGAGCGCCATGCCGCGCTCGAGCGCGACAGGCGCGATACCGGGAACCGCGCCGCGCGACATCGCCAGCGCGGCGAGGGCGCCCGTTACCGCAGCGGCTGCAACTCCGATCGGAAGAAGATAGAGATTGGCCGAGCGCGTCCGGTCGGACAGGGCATAGTAACCCGCCAGACCCAGCGCGGCGGTTGCCAGCAGGCTGACGGCGCGGCTGATCGCCGGGTCGGGATAGGGTGTCCAGATCAGGCTCATGCCGATCCAGATCGCAAGCACCAGGGTCGCGAGAACGGGTGGGGAGGCTGCGAACCGACGGTTGACCAGCGCGAAAGCACGCTGCTGGCCATCGATCAGTGCTGCAATGATGATCAGCGACACGGCGATCGGCATGAGCATGACGACGGCACGACGCGAGACCATGGCGAAGACCGGGAGTGCCGTCAGCAGCAGCATGAATCCGATGCGCCGCAGCATGGCTGCGGCAGAGAGCACCGGATCGACTGTCTTTCGCTGGTGACGCGGCATGGATCTGCAATAGGTTCGAGCAATGGGGCGGGCCCGACAATTTGCGTGGAGCCCTCGAATCGCGATCACTCTAGCCGACTGCGCATCTGCGCGCTGTGCGGTCGCTGCAACACTGATCGCCTGACGTGCATCATCGGACCGGTGCCGCAGCTGTTCAGACGGGCAACGGCCCATCGGTCTTGACTTCCTCCATCACGGCGTAGGTGCGCGTCTCGCGTACGCCGGGGAGGGAGAGCAGCCCCTCGCCGAGGAAGCGGCGATAAGCACTCATCGTGCCGAAGCGGGTTTTGATCAGATAGTCGAAACCGCCCGCAACCATATGGCATTCCAGCACTTCCGGCGCCCGCCTGACGGCCTCCGCGAAACGCTCGAAGACATCCGGTGTCGTCTTGTCCAGAGAGACTTCGACGAAGACGAGCAATCCCAGCCCGAGTGTCCCGGGCGCAATCCGTGCACCGAAACCGGTGATCACGCCGTCCTTCTGCAGACGGCGCAGGCGCTCGCCGGTTGCCGTCGGCGAGAGGCCGATACGCTCGGCCAGTTCGACATTCGCGAGGCGCCCGTCCCGCTGAAGCTCCTGAAGGATGCGCCGGTCTATCCGATCAATTTCCGTCATAATCACTAAATTATAGATTATTTTCCGCATAAGTCACGGAATAATCCGAAAAAGACCGATCGATATGCACCCTGGAATCCATTATTTTTGGATCGCCTCGAAGTGCGACGGTCTGCTTGCCGCAACGGAGTGATGTTCATGGATGCTGTGACACCTGCCCCCACCAGCTTCGCCGCCCCCTATGCGGAGGATGATCATGCACTTGCGCACCGGCTGCTCTCGCGGCGCTCTGCTGATGTACGCTCCCGAGAACGCGTCGATACGCTTGCCAGCGCCATGATCATGGCGATCCGCAGCGAGGCGGGGGGCTTCGGCAGCATTGAGGACATGTTGCAGGAATACGCGCTTTCCACCCGCGAGGGTCTCGCCCTGATGGTGCTGGCCGAAGCGCTTCTGCGCGTGCCCGATTCCCGCACGGCGGATCAACTCATCGAGGACAAGCTCGGCCAGGGCGATTTCGCGCATCACGAGACGAAATCCGGCGCCTTTCTCGTCAACGCCTCGGCTTGGGCGCTCGGCATGACCGCGCGTGTCATCCAGCCCGGTGAGACGCCTGAGGGCATCCTGCGGCAGATGACCAAGCGCCTCGGCGCGCCCACCGTGCGCACCGCGACGCGTCAGGCCATGCGCATCATGGGCAATCATTTCGTTCTGGGTCAGACCATCGAGGAAGCGCTCAAGCGCGCGCAGTCCCCCAAGGGGCGCGTCTACCGCTATTCCTTCGACATGCTCGGCGAGGGCGCGCGCACCCGTAAGGATGCGCAGAAATATTTCGACAGCTACGCCCATGCCATCGACACGATCGGGCGCATCGCCGGCAACCGCCCGCTGCCGGAGCGGCCCGGTATCTCGGTGAAGCTCTCGGCTTTGCATCCGCGCTACGAGGCGCTCAACCGCGAGAAGGTGCTCGAGGAGATCGTCCCGCAGGTTATCGCGCTCGCGCGCAAGGCGAAGAGCTTCGATCTCAATTTCACCATCGACGCGGAGGAGGCGGATCGGCTCGAACTGTCGCTCGACGTGATTGATGCGGTGGTCGCCGATCCGACACTCGCCGATTGGGACGGGTTCGGGCTTGCCATCCAGTCTTACCAGAAACGCGCCCGCGCCGTGATCGATCACATCGCCGCTCTGGCCGAGCGCCATGATCGCAGGATGATGGTGCGTCTGGTCAAGGGTGCCTACTGGGACACGGAAATCAAGCGGGCGCAGGAGCGCGGGCTTGACGATTATCCGGTCTTCACGCGAAAGGCGATGACGGATCTCAACTATATCGCCTGCGCCGAGCAGATGCTGGCCCTGCGGCCGCGCATCTTCCCGCAATTCGCCACCCATAATGCGCTCACCGTGGCCGAGATCATCGAGATGGCCGGTGATGACGAGGGCTACGAGTTTCAGCGCCTGCACGGCATGGGTGAGCAGCTCTACGGGCACCTTATGAAGCAACGCCCGGGGCTCGGCTGCCGTACTTACGCGCCCGTCGGCGGTCATAGCGACCTGCTCGCCTATCTGGTGCGCAGGCTTTTGGAGAACGGTGCCAATTCGTCCTTCGTTTCGGTGGCGGGTGACCCCAATGTCACGATCGAATCGCTGCTGCGACGCCCCTCTGAGCTGATCCGGACCCCCGATCAGGCGCGCCATTCCACGCTTGCGCTGCCGCTTGATCTCTATGGATCCGCACGGCGCAATTCCGCCGGGGTCGAATTCGGTGATCGTATCGCGGTGGCGAAGCTGCGCGGGCAGATGGATGAAGCCGGCAAGGCACCGGCGGAGGCTGTTTCCATCATCGACGGCAAACAGGCGGGTGGTGAGAGCCGGGTTTGCGTCTCGCCGGTCGATGGCGAGACCCGCGTCGGGACCGTCGCGGAAGCGGATGAAGCGCTGGCCGACAAGGCGGTCGCTGCCGCGCGTTCGGGTTTCCGCGCCTGGGATTCCACGCCGGCGGACAAGCGTGCCAGAGCGCTGGAGCGCTTTGCCGATCTGATGGAGGAGCGCCGTGCACGGCTGCTCTATCTGTTGCAGGCCGAGGCCGGCAAGACCATCGACGACGCCATGGCCGAACTGCGCGAGGCTGTGGATTTCTGCCGCTACTACGCCATCGAGGCGCGTCGGCTCTATGGTGACGGCGAGGAACTGCCCGGTCCGACCGGCGAATCCAACCGGCTGCGCATGCGCGGACGCGGTGTCTTCGTGGCGATCTCGCCCTGGAATTTCCCCCTCGCCATCTTCACCGGCCAGATCGTCGCGGCTCTGGTGAGCGGCAACGCGGTCGTCGCCAAGCCCGCCGAGCAGACGCCGCTGGTTGCCGCTGAAACCATTGCGCTGATGTACGAGGCCGGTATCCCGCATTCGGCGCTGCATTTCGTCCTCGGTGACGGACGCATCGGCGCGCGGCTTGTGGGGCACGAGAAGATCGACGGTGTCGTCTTCACGGGCTCGACCGAGGTGGCAAGGCTGATCAATCGGACGCTCGCCGACAAGCATGGGCCGATCACGCCGCTGATCGCGGAGACGGGCGGCATCAACGCGATGATCGTCGATGCCACGGCGCTGCCGGAGCAGGTCGCCGACGACGTGATCATGAGCGCCTTCCGCTCGGCCGGCCAGCGCTGCTCGGCCCTGCGGCTGATGTTCGTGCAGGAGGATGTCGCCGACAGGATGATCGAGATGATCGCCGGGGCAGCGCAGGAACTCGCGCTCGGCGATCCCCGCGACTTCGCCATCCATGTCGGCCCGGTGATCGACGCCGAGGCGAAGGCCGGCCTCGACAAGCATATCGATCGCATGAAGCGCGAGGCGAAGGCGGTTCATCATGCCGGTGAGGCGCCCGCGCGCGGCACTTTCGTCGCGCCGCACATGTTCGAGCTCGGCAAGGCCGGGGATCTCGAAGTCGAAGTGTTTGGCCCGATCCTGCACGTGGTGCGCTACAAGGCATCCGAGCTCGATGCGGTGCTCGATGCGATCGAGGCCAAGGGTTACGGCCTGACGCTCGGTCTGCATACGCGCATCGAGAGCGTCGTCGAGAAAGTGGCGAACCGTCTCGCCATCGGCAATGTCTATGCCAATCGCAATATGATCGGCGCGGTCGTCGGTGTACAGCCCTTCGGCGGAAACGGTCTCTCGGGGACCGGCCCGAAAGCCGGCGGGCCGCACTACCTGACGCGTTTCGGCAACGAGCAGACGATCACCATCAACACGGCGGCAGCCGGCGGCAATGCGGCGCTGATCGCCATGGATGATTGATCCGGGGCGAGAGCATCGGCCCGGACATCGCAAGCCGGTGATACGCCGCGTCTTGCGCTCCCCGGGAGGGTCATCCTTCCCGCTCGGTAACCGGCACGCCGTCGGCGATGCGGTCGCTCGGATAGAGGATCACACGCGCGCCCGGCTCCAGCCCCGCCTCGACGATGGCGAAGCTGTCGTCGCGGGTGCCGGGTGTGATCGGGCGCAGTCGGGCGATACCGTCGTTGCCGGCGACGAAGACCGCCCAATCGCCCTCATGGCGAAACAGCGCGCCCAGCGGCACGCGCACGACGTCCTCGAATGCGTCGAGGATGATGCGAACGATGATGCGGAAACCGTGGCCGAGGCCCTCACGCGTTTCCGGGGGGCCCTCGAAATCGAGCACGACGCGCACCCGTTGCTCTTCGATACCGAGCGCGGAAACCTTGGTGAAGCCCGCCGATTCCACCCGGCGCACGCGCGCGGCAAGGATGTGGTCGCCACCCCAGCCCTCGATCTCGGCACGCAGGCCGGGACGCACGCGCACCGCGTCGGACGAGAGAAGTTCGACTTCCGCTTCGAGCAATTGCGGATCGCCGAATGCGATCAGCGGCTCGCCGGCGCGCACCACCGTCTCGCTGCGATGATGCACGGTAAGGACCTCCCCCGTGATCGGCGCATGCAGGCGCAGGCAGCAATCCTCACCGGCTTCCGGCGCCTGCGGATCAATGACCTGCGGCGCCGTCAGCCGCGCGCGGGCGGCTTCGAGTTCGCGTTCGCGCACGGCGAGGGTCGCCTGGGCGCTTGCCATGCGGGCGGAGGCGGCGTTCACGGCAGCGCGGGCGCGGTCGAATTCGCGCTGCGAGACGATATCGCGCCGGGCGAGCTCGGCGACGCGGCTGAGCTCGGATTGCTGGAAACTCCATTCGGCGGAGGCCTCGAGTTCCTGCGCAGATGCCAGCTGCACTGCCGCGCGGGCCGCCTCGATCGTGGCTTGCGCTTCCGCGCGCGAACGCGCATCCAGAAATTCCGGCGTCAGCGGGCGGATGAAGGCGGCAACCGTCTCGCCGGCGACCACTTCATCCCCGACATCCAGCGGTGAGCGCAGCACGCTGCCGGCCATGGGGGAGGAGACGACGTAGATGTCACGGATGCGCGTACGCCCCTCATCCTCGACGCTGAGGATCAGATCGCCCCGGTCGATCACCGCGAGATCCACCGCGATCGGTTGCGGGCGCATCGCCCAGACCGCGAGCGCGCCGAGGGCGGCGAGGGCCACGACGATCAGCAGGCGCTTGCGCCAGGTTTTCCGCGTTTGCGTTTTCGAAGTCTGCCCGGCCATCCGGCTACTCCCTGGTCTTGAGAACTTCGATCAGATCGAGACGGTCGATACGGCGGCGCACCACCAGCGCCGAGAATGTCGCGGCAGCAAGTACCACGCCGCTCGCCGTGGCGAAGGTCGCGTGCGAGATCACGAAGGGCAGACGAAACAGATCGCTGGCATATTCCTCCAGCATGATGATCGCGAGCCCGTAGCCGAGGAGCCAGCCGAGCGGGATGGCGATCAGGGTGAGCGCGATCAATTCGCCCAGCAGGATCCAGGAGACTTCCGCGCGGGTGAAACCCAGCACCCGCAGCGAGGCCAGCTCGCGGGCGCGCTCGGAGAGCTGGATGCGGGCGCTGTTATAGACGACGCCGAAGGCGATCACGGCGGCAAGGGCGACGTAGATCGTCATCGATATCCAGATCATCTCATCCATGGTCTGCCGGAAATTCGAAAGCGAGACACGCTGAAGCCCGATCGCGCCGATCAGCGGCGATTGTTTGACGCGATCGTAGAGCGCGGCCTCCGCGTTCTCGTCGAGGCTGAAATGCGCGCCGGTGACGACGCGGCCTTCGCGCATGGCCCGGTTGACGGCGCTGATCTCCATGAAGGCGCCGAGGCCGATATGGGTATGGGCGAGATCGGTTACCTCCAGCATGACGCTGCGGCGCGCACCCTGGAGGAATTGCACTTCGAGCGTGTCCCCGCGCCGTACGCCAAGCTTCCCGGCCAGCGCCACGCTCGGCACGATGCCTTGATCGGGCAGGGTGAGCGGGCTGTGGCGGGCATCGAGGGCGCGGGCGAGCTCGCCCTGCGCGGGCATGCCGGTGATCTGGGTAAGATGCTCGCGATGCCCGTTGCGCAGCCGGGCGGCCACGACGCGCTGGCCCTCGACGGTGAACACGCCGGGCCATTGCGCGATGGCGTACAGGGTGCCCTGAGGCGCCTCTCGAATGAAATTCACGGTGGCGTGCTGGCGTTCGGCCTGGAAATAATGCACTTCCAGCATCGCGTAGATCGAATCCACCAGAAAAAGCGAGCCGATCAGGATTGCGACCGAAAGTGCCATGCCGAGCACGGTCATGCCGGCGCGTACCGGCGCACGCATCATGTTGCGTCCGATCATGATCGCCGTCTTGGGAACGAAGGCGGCAATATCCAGCCAGCGCGGCAGGATGCGCCGGTAACGCGGTGGCGCGGGGGGCTGCATGGCGACAGCAGGGGCGAGGCACAGAACGCTCCAGACCGCTTTGAGCGCGCCGATACTGGCTGCAGCGACCGTGGCGAGGAAGGCGATCAGGTAGAGATCAGTCCCCGTCGTGAAGAGCAGATAGGGGAAGTGGTAGAACTCCACCAGCAGCACAGTCATGCCGCGTGCGAGCAGCGTGCCGGCGATCGCGCCGATCACCACGCCGATCGCCGCGATCACGGCGGCGAATTTGAGATAGTGCGCCGCAATCGTCACCGAGCCGTAGCCGACCGCCTTGAGCAGGCCGATCTGCTCGCGCTCAAGCGCGATCAGCCGGGTCAGCGTCATGTTGACGAGAAAGGCCGCGATGAAAAGGAAGATCGGCGGCAGCACGCGGCTGAGCGCATCCATCTGTTCGATCTCGGCCTGCACGAAAGCATGGCTCTGCTGCTGCTCGCGGCCATACGCGCCGGTGCCACCATAGCGTGCCAGCCTATCATCGACGGCCGCGATCACCTGCGGTTCAGAGGCGCCACGCAGGAGCCGGATCGCGATTTCGGAAAACGCGCCCTGGAGATCGAAGGCGGCGGCCAGCGCCGAGCGCGACATCCAGATCACCGCGAAGCGCCGGTCATCCGGCACCACGTCCCAGGGGCCGATCGCATAGATGAATTCCGGGCTCCGGGCGATGCCGACGATCACGAGATCGCGACTGCGGCCATTGACGATGGCGCCGAAACGGTCGCCGATCGTGAAGCCGTGGGCATCGGCGAAGGCGGCATTGACGACGACCTCGTCCGGACGCGCGGGATCAGGTCGGCCTCCGCGTTCCAATGTGATCCGGTTGAGCCGCGCGGGCCCACGATCAGGCAGGGAGAGGAGTCTGGCGCTGCCGGGCTCGACCATGCCCGCGATATCGAGCACCGCGTTCTTGCTGATCCGCGTCTCGAAGGCGGCGATGCCGGGCAGGGCGGCGATGCGCTCCGCGACACCTTCCGGCGCGCGCCGGACCTGCGCGAAAACATCGGCGAAATTGCTGCGATCATAATAGGCCGCGCGGGTTTGCTCAAGCGAGCGCATGCCGCCGGCAGCGAGTATCAGCGTCGCCGCACCTGCCGCCATCACCAGGGCGATGGCGAGCACCTGCGCCTTGAGGCGCCACAGATCACGCAGGACCTTGCGGTCGAGTGCGCCGATCATCGGGGGTCTCCGGTGGCCGGATCGCGGCTGGTTTTCGGAATGCGTCTCGCGGCAAGCTAGCCGGCGTTGTCGCTGTCTGCATTGCGCATGATCAAGGCCGCTACCGTTTCGCGCGCGTATCGTCGATCATGCGGCGCGGCTTCGCCCGTTTCCGACCGGGCATCTGACAGCGAAGGGTGGATTCGACAATGCCGTTTCCGGAACGCTATCGTGATCGTGCGCAGGCCGGTGAAATTCTGGCGCAGGCGCTGAAGGACCGTGCCGCACGCAGGCCGCTGCAGGATCCGCTCGTTCTGGCCTTGCCGCGCGGCGGGGTCCCCGTGGCGGTTCCCGTCGCGCAGGCGCTCGATGCCCCGCTCGATCTGCTTTTCGTGCGCAAGATCGGCGCTCCGGGCCAGCCGGAATTCGCCATCGCCGCCGTCGTGGAGGGCGCGGAGGATGCGGTCGTGACCAATCCCGAGATTACCGACGGTCTGCGCGTTCCGGAGGGCTGGCTGGAGGAGGGGCGCGTGCGTGCGATCACCGAGATCGCCCGACAGCGTGCCGCCTATTGCGCCGGGCGCCCGCGTCTTCCCGTGCGCGACCGCTCGGTGATTATCGTCGATGATGGCGTCGCCACCGGGACAAGCCTGTTCGCGGCGATTGCCGCCCTGCATCGGCAGAACCCGCGCGACATCACCGTTTGCGTGCCCGTGGCGCCGCCGGAGACGCTGGTGCGCCTGCGCGAGGCGGTTGATCACGTAATCTGCCCGCTTGCGCCGCGCCTGTTCCAGGCGGTCGGTTTCTTTTACGACGATTTCCACCAGATCGAGGATGACGAAGTGTCAGCAGTTCTCGCTCGCCCGCAGCGCCGGAGCTGATCTCCTCCCGCTTGCATTCCGCGCCCGCGTACGCCAGATCACAGACATGAGCAAACCCGACCGCGATCCTCTTGGCTACCCTCTTGGCCACCCTCCTGGCCACCCTCCTGGCCACCCTCCTGGCCACCCACCTCGCCGCCATGGCGGCGCCGCGCTCGACACGCTTTTCGACCGCAGCGCCGGCGCGATGGCGCGTACGCCCGCCAGTGCGGCGCGTGGGCTGATCACGCTCTATCGATATTCGATTTCCGGCATGATCGGGCGGCAATGCCGGCATCTGCCGAGCTGCTCGGAATACACTCACGAGGCAATCGGCAAATTCGGGCTCTGGGCCGGCGGCTGGATGGGGCTCGCGCGGATCTGCCGCTGCGGCCCCGGCGGCACGCATGGCATCGACAATGTTCTCGACGCATTGCCCGTGCAAGCGCACTGGTATATGCCGTGGCGCTATGGCCTGTGGCGCTCCACCAACGCGCCGCGCGAGGCCATGCGCGCGCAGTCCACGGATGACGGCTGACGCCGCGCGATTTTCCGAAAATGTCATCCCCCAATGCTTACCTGCTGCGTTTGCAGGAGTGAGCCAGGAGCGTTTCGATCATGATCAATCTGACATTCCCCGATGGTGCGCGCCGTGAGTTCCCGGCGGGCACGACCGGCCGCGAGATCGTCGAAGGCATCGCCAGATCCTTGGCCAAGAAGACGGTCGCCATGGCGCTCGACGGCACGGTCGTCGATCTTTCCGATCCGATCACGCGCGATGCGCGCATCGAATTTATCAATCGCGAGGATACGCGCGCGCTCGATCTGATCCGCCACGATTGCGCC
>NZ_DATGCW010000239.1:0-3409 GCF_035311605.1 Saliniramus sp. | reverse complement strand
TGCTTGCGGGAATGGCGGCCTTCGCCCTGCTGCCGGTGAGCCTGCCCCCGGATCTGGCTTTTGCCTTGATCAGTGTCGTGATCTGCCTCGTGAGCGCATTTCTTGCGCTCTTGCGCATCACCACCTGTCGGGAAAACGCCGGCCTTACCCCGAAGATCCGCCCGCCGGCGCTACCTGATGCCCATTTGCCGCATTACAGCATCGTGGTCGCGCTCTACCGGGAGGAGGCGGTGGCAGAGCAGCTCTGTGATGCGATCGCGGCGATCGATTACCCGCCGGCAAAACGTGACGTCATCTTCGTGATCGAAGCCGACGATCCCTGGACCCATGCTGCGCTGCGCCCCCACGCGCAGCGCCACGGCTACCGCATTCTCGTCGCGCCTGACGGCAGGCCGCGCACCAAGCCGCGCGCCCTCAACGCGGCACTGCCATTCGCGCGTGGCGCGCATCTGGTGATCTATGATGCGGAGGATATCCCCGAGCCGGGCCAGTTGCGCCTTGCTGCAGAAACCTTCGCCGCGCTCGGCCCCGACACCGTCTGCCTGCAGGCGCGGCTCGCCATCGACAACGATTCCGACGGCATTCTGCCCGGCTGTTTCGCGGTGGAATACGCCGCCCTGTTCGACGTGATCAATCCTGGCTTCCTGCGGCTCGGCCTGCCGGTTCCGCTCGGGGGAACTTCCAACCATTTCCGGATCGAGGCTCTGCGCGGGGCCTGTGGCTGGGATGCCTGGAACGTGACCGAGGATGCCGATCTCGGCTTGCGGCTGGCGCATATGCGGCTTTTCACGGCAGATCTCCCTGCGACGACCTGGGAAGAGGCGCCGGTGGGTCTGAGGGCATGGCATGCGCAGCGCAAACGCTGGATGAAGGGATTTCTGCAAACGGCGATCACGCATACACGTGATCCCGTGCGCGCCGCACGGGCCATGGGGGTGATGCGCTATCTGGTCGTGCTGGCCTGCACCTTCGGGGCCGTCTTCTCGGCCATGTCCTATCCGTTATTCTTCCTGACGGGACTCGTCGCGCTCGCCACCCCGGTTTCCATGACGTTCGGCCATGCCCCTTTCTGGTTGGACTGGTTCCACAAGGGCGTGATGGGCCCTTATGGATTGCTGATCTTCACCGTGGCCGGGGTCACGTTCTGCCTCGGCGTCGCGGCCACGCTCGGGCCGGCGCTGATCGGTGTCATCCGACGCAAGAGAGTGGGGTTGTTGGCCTGGCTTCCGTTGCTGCCGTTCTATTACCTGCTCGTCAGCGCCGCCGCCTGGTGCGCGCTGCGGGAACTGTTTACGGACAGCTCCGGCTGGCACAAGACGCCGCATGGCGCGGGCAGTCGCCGGTGCAGACCGGCTCTGCCCGCAAGCCGGCCTCAGGAAAGCCGGTGACGCATGCTCTGATGATTTTTCGAAATCCGCTTTGCCGCGACGTAGTAGATCGCGGCATACACGTTGTCGAGCAGATGCGCGAGGACGGGATCGCCCTCTTCGCGCACCACGCCGGCGAGTTCACCGATGCGCTCGGCGACGTCATCCAGATTGTCCTTGTTGTCGTCGTACTCGATATGCATGTCTGCGCCCCTGTTTGTTTTTTGTTCACGCCGCTCTTGAGAGAAAACGGACGCATTCGCGTGCGCCGTCGATGATGATGTCTTCATGAATGCCCGCCCGCCCGCGAATATCTGCGAGGGCCTCTGTCGTGACGTCCCACAGCCCCACCGAGATCGTGCCGGTTTCGAAAGCAGTGGAACGTGCGAGCACGTCCGGTGCCCAGCCGATCCGGCGGTAGATGCGCTGCATATGCGGCTCGAAAATGCCGATATACTGGGTAAGGCCGGCCTGCAGACCGATCTCGCACATGGCGATCGCGATTTCGCAGGTGGCACGGTCTAGCCGTGTCGGCGTCAGTCTGCGTGGATTCTCAGGATGCACGCAGAACCGCGTCGCCTCCCAGATCGTGGCGCTGACGAGATCCACGTCATCGTCAAAAGCCTGGTCGAAGACATCACGCTGCAGGGTCGGGCCGGTCGTCGGCATCAGCCGGATCGATCCGACCACCGCGCCTGTCTCGTCGTCGAGGGCGATGACATAGAGCGGGTTGAGCGCGTCGTAAGGGTCGCTTTCGCGGCCGTTATCGACATGAACGTCCCAGCCGAGTTTGTCGCGGAAGATCGCTGCCCTTCCACGGAACATGGCGTCGACGATCCCGGCGTGACGATCTGCTTCGTGTCCGTTGATCAGGGTAATCATCTCGGGTCCTTTCCTTGATGGCAGAACCCAGAATCGGTGTTTTACAAGGTTTCGCAATCCGTCAAAATTGACCTTTCGCAGGGTCAAAGGTGTGCAGTCCAGAAAAAGCATTTTATGATTGCGAAAGTTCCAGCGTTGATTTTCACCGATCGGCCGATTACCGCCTGCCATGAACGCCTGATTGTTCTTCAGGGGACGGGCCTGATCGTGCAGCCGGTCAGTGTTCGACGATGCCCAGCGCGATCGCGCGTGCGACTGCCTGGGCCTTTGTCAGGCTGGAGAGCTTGTGGCGGGCGGAATCGAGATAGCCGCGCACGGCGCGCTCCGAGACGTGAATCCGCTCGGCGGTGCCCGCGATTGTTGCCCCTGCTGCGGCCCATTGCAGGCATTCGCGCTCGCGCCGCGAAAGCTGGATCGGCGCCTCTTCATCGTCGCAGCACAGGGCCAGCACGCGGTGATGCACGTAATTGCCGATCAGCTGGATATCGCGTGTCTGGGCCAGTTTAAGGCTCTGCCATTCACGATCGGGCAGGGCTGAGACCACGGTGAAAACGGCGAGATCTCCGCGTGCGCCACGGATCGGCACGGTCAGCCCCTTCCGCCCGATACCGAAATCCAGTGCTTCGCGAAAGAGCAGTTGCGGCGTCCCTTCCGGCACGCTCAGCCGGTCCCAATCCACAGGCAGGATGCTGCGCGCGGCCTGAAGCACGACCGGATCGATCTCGAAATAGCGCTGCGAACGATACCGGCTGATCCATTGCTCGGGATAGGAATGAATCACGACGGGATTTTCGCGCGGATCATTGGGCAGCCGCAGGGCATGGTAGCCCGCATGGGCAAAGCCGTAGATGTCGATCAGGCCCATGATCGCCCGCTCGAGGTCGGGCAGCGATTGCGCGTCCTCGATCTGTTCCAGTACCGAATAAAATGCGCCGTCACGCATAAGCGGGTTCCGATGAGCGGGCTGACGTGAATTGAATTTTGCCGATACCCCTGCTTCTGTATAATAGAAGCGACAGTATTTGGAAATATAGCGTATGGGTTGTATCAGGTTGCGACGCTCTCTGCGATAGAGGGCTGTGTTGTGACACGAACGAAATTCATCGTCGCAACGTTTGAAGACATGGGATCGGTTCTCAGCGCGCATTGCGCCGATTCCG
>NZ_DATGCW010000238.1:0-15626 GCF_035311605.1 Saliniramus sp. | reverse complement strand
GACGCCCATCTGTTCGGCGATCGACATGAACAGGTTGTTGAAGATCTCCAGCATCACCGGATCGGCCTTGGTGCCGACGGCAACGCGTTGCGGCAGGGCCTCGACGCGGGCGAGCACGAGATGGTCGCGCCCGGTCAGCTTGGCTTCCCAGCCCGGCTCGACCACGATGGTCTGGTTGGGTTCGACGATGATGGCGGGGCCTGGCACGCGATGGCCCGGCTGCATGCTCTCCCGGCGATAGACCCGCGCCTCGCGCCAGCCCTCGGAGAAGAAACGCGTCTCGTGATCATGCGGCGCGGTGCCCGTGGCGGTTTCCGCGACCTCATCCTCGACGAATTGCGCGCCACCGCCGATCGCCTCGATCTCGACCTTCTCGATCACCAGCGGCTTGGTCTCGTCGACGAAGCCGAAACGGCGCTTGTGCGCCTCCTCGAACACACCGCGCATGGCCTGCGCATCGGCGCTTGCGAAGGCCGCGTGCACGGCTTCGCCTTCCAGCATGGCCGCCTCGACCGGCAGCGCCGTATCCGTGCCGGCATAGCGGATATGCGCGCGCACGACGATACGTGTGCGATCGAGCGGGACGCCCTGATGGGCGATCTCGCCCAGAGCCTCGGCGACCAGCGGCGTCGCGGTCTCGACGAGACCCGCCGGGGCTTGATCGTCGAGGGGGATGTCGAGGGCGCCCTGGCGGGTGGCGCGGATATCGGCGAGCCCCATCCCGTAGGCCGAAAGCAGGCCGGAAAGCGGATGGATCAGCACGGTCTTCATGCCCAGCGCATCGGCAACGAGGCAGGCATGCTGGCCGCCCGCGCCGCCGAAGCAGTTGAGCGCGTAGCGGGTGACGTCATAGCCACGCTGCACCGAGATCTTCTTGATCGCCTCGGCCATGTTGGCCACCGCGATCTTGAGAAAACCGTCGGCGACTTCCTCGGCGCTGCGCCCGTCGCCGATGCGCTCGGCGAGTGCGGCGAAATGCGCGCGCACGGCCTCGGCATCCAGCGGCTCGTCGCGGTTGGGGCCGAAGATGCGCGGGAAGAATTCCGGTATGAGCTTGCCGGTCATGACATTGGCATCCGTCACCGCGAGCGGCCCGCCGCGCCGGTAGCAGGCGGGGCCGGGATCGGCGCCGGCGGAATCGGGGCCCACCCGCAGCCGCGCGCCGTCATAATGCAGGATCGAGCCGCCGCCGGCCGCGACGGTGTGGATCAGCATCATCGGCGCCTGCATGCGCACGCCGGCAACTTCGGTCTCGAAGGCGCGCTCGTATTCGCCGTCGTAATGGGCAACGTCAGTGGAGGTCCCGCCCATATCGAAGCCGATCACCTGGCCGAACCCGGCCGAGCGTCCGGTCTCGGCGAGGCCGACCACGCCGCCGGCGGGGCCGGAGAGCACCGCATCCTTGCCCTGAAAGAGATCGGCGGCGGTAAGCCCGCCCGACGACATCATGAACATCAGCCGCGCGCCGATGCGCTCGACCTCCAGCGCATCGGAGACCTGCTGCACGTAGCGTGCGAGGATTGGCGAGAGATAGGCATCGACCACGGTGGTATCGCCGCGCCCGACGAGCTTGACCAGCGGGCTGGTCTCGTGGCTGACAGAGACTTGCGGGAAGCCGATCTCGCGGGCGATTCCCGCCACCAGCTTCTCGTGATCGGCGAAGCGATAGGCATGCATGAAGACGATGGCGACCGCCTGATAGGCCTCGCTGCGGGCCTGTTCCAAAGCGGCCTGCACGACCTCGGGATCGGGTGCCGCCTCGACGGTGCCATCGGCGAGGATGCGCTCGTCGATCTCGATGACGCCGTCATAGAGCTCGTCGGGTTTCTTGACCGCTTTGGCAAAAATGTCGGGTCGGCCCTGATAACCGATGCGCAGCGCATCGCGAAAACCCTTCGTGGTGACGAGCAGCGTGCGGTCGCCCTTGCGTTCGAGCAGGGCGTTGGTGGCGACCGTGGTGCCCATGCGCACCTCGCCGATGGCGCCTTTCGGGATCGGCTCGCCATCCTTCAGGCCGAGCAGATCGCGGATGCCCTGCACCGCCGCATCGCGATAGGCGCCGGGATTTTCCGAGAGCAGCTTGCGCGAGGTGAGCGCGCCCTGCGCATCCTTGCCGATCACATCCGTGAAGGTGCCGCCCCGATCCACCCAGAAATCCCACGCCATGTCGCCTTGCTCCCGTCTGATTTTCGCAGTGCGCAATTAAGCCTGCGCGGGGCGCTGGGGCAAGTGCAGTGGTGGGGCGTGTGGGCCAAGACGGGGTTGTATGGCAAGAATGCGGACGCGAACCGGCCTTTATCGGCTTGCTCACCCGATCGCGTAATAGTCCCGATACCAGGCCACGAAACGCCGCACGCCTTCCTCGACCGTTGTCCCGGGGCGATATCCCGTCAGGGCTTCGAGCAGATCGGCGGAGGCGACGGTTTCGCGTACATCGCCCTTTTGCATCGGCAGCATGTTGCGGATCGCTTCAAGACCGAGCTCGCGCTCGATGGTCTCGATGAAGGGCAGGAGCCCC
Organism: Saliniramus sp.; assembly: GCF_035311605.1. Taxonomy (NCBI): domain Bacteria; kingdom Pseudomonadati; phylum Pseudomonadota; class Alphaproteobacteria; order Hyphomicrobiales; family Salinarimonadaceae; genus Saliniramus; species Saliniramus sp. Next base: position 13,108 of record NZ_DATGCW010000238.1, on the reverse strand, counting down.
ACCGGCTGACCGCCGCCGATATTGACCACGCGCCACGGCGCGGCAGGCGAGAGCGAATCATCGACACCCTCGGCGGGTTTGCCCGCCTCCGGCGGGGTCTCGATCAGGCGGGTGATGGATTCGATCAGGTCGTCGATATAGGTGAAATCGCGCTGCATCCGGCCCTCGCCATAGATATCGATCGGCTCGCTCGCGAGGATAGCCTTGACGAATTTGAACAGCGCCATGTCCGGTCGCCCCCAAGGGCCGTAGACGGTGAAAAAGCGAAACGCCGTCGTCGGCAGGTTCCACAGATGCGCATAAGAATGCAGCATCGCCTCGTTGGCCTTCTTGGTGGCCGCATAGAGCGTGATCGGATGATCGGTGCGCTGCGTCTCGCCGAAGGGCATCTCGGTATTGGCGCCGTAGACGGAACTCGTGGAGGCGGCGAGGAAATGCCGGGGCGCGCTCTCGCGCACACCCTCCATGACGTTGAAGGTGCCGGTGAGATTCGAATCGATGTAGGCGCGCGGATTTTCCAGCGAATAGCGCACGCCGGCCTGGGCCGCGAGATGGATCACCGTATCCGGCTTCGCCTGCGCGAAGATCTCCGCAATGCGCGCGGCGTCCTCCAGCATCACCTCATGGAAACGGAAGGCGTTGGTGCCCTCGCCGCCCGCGCCCCGCAAATGCGCGAGGCGTGCCCGTTTGAGACGCACGTCATAATAATCGGTCATCCCGTCAATGCCGATCACCACCCAGCCATCCGCCAGCAAGCGACGGGCGAGGTGGAAGCCGATGAAACCGGCAACGCCGGTGACGAGCGCTGTGCGTGTGGTGGTGACGTTCATTGATCCCGTGCCCAGTCGGCAGATACGGCGCATTTCATGGCACGCACCTTATCCGTTTCCCCTTATCACCCGAACCGCGTTCAAACCAGAGCCCAGGCATGGGGCGGCGTATAACCCGGGCCCTGTGCACGCTCTCTGGACTCTCGCGCGCGCACTCGTGTGATCCAGGGCATCATTCCGTCAGGTGGATACTGGCTGACGGAATGAGGCGTTGAGCAACCACCTGGAGCGCCCGTCCTGACTCCGTCAGGTCGGAACGCACTAGTGCCGGGCGAGGGCGCCTTCGAGGAGCTTGATGGCGGCGGCGCGGGCTTCGCTGGTGATGGTGGCGCCGGCCAGCATGCGGGCGATTTCCTCGCGGCGGTTTTCCTCGATGAGTGGCGCGACGCGCGTCGCCACCCGCTCTTCCTCGGCGATGGATTCCTTGGCGATGAGGAAATGACGTTCCGCGCGCGCTGCGACCTGCGGGGCGTGGGTGACGGCCATTACCTGTGTGCTCGCGGCGAGGCGCGCGAGGCGCTGGCCGATCGCATCCGCCACGGCGCCGCCGACGCCGGTATCGATTTCGTCGAAGACGAGGGTCGGCGCGGAGCCGCGATCGGCCAGCACCACCTTCAAGGCCAGCATGAAGCGCGACAGCTCCCCGCCGGAAGCGACCTTCATCATCGGTCCGGCGCGCGTTCCGGGGTTGGTCTGGGCCCAGAACTCAACCCGGTCGAAGCCGCTGGCGTCACGCGACTGTTCATCGACCGTGATATGCGTGATGAAGCGCGCGCGCTCCAGCTTGAGCGGCGGCAACTCTCTCTCGACGGCGGCATCGAGCGTCGCGGCCGTCTTCGCCCGAGCGGCGCTCAGGCCTTGTGCGGCTTCCCGATAGGCGGCCTCGGCCTGCGCCAGGGCAGCTTCGCGGGAGGCGAGTTCCTCTTCGCCTGCATCGATTGTGGCGACATCTGCGGCGAAACGCGCGCGCAGCTCCGCGAGATCATCGGGTAGAACGTCGTATTTGCGACCGGCTGCGCGCAGGGCGAAGAGGCGCTCCTCGACATTCTCGAGCTCGCGCGGGTCGAATTGCGCATCGCGCAGCGCCTGTTCGAGTGAATCACGCGCCTCGTCACAGGCGACGAGCACGGTATCGAGGGCGCGCACGCTCGGCTCGATCAGCTGCGGCGCCTGCTCGGACCGCCGCTCCAGCCGGCGCAGGGCGGCCGAGATCGCGGGGACGGGAGAGGCCTGGCCGGAGAGGACGTCCTGGGCATCGGAGAGTTCGGCGGTGACCTTCTCGGCCTGCATCATCTCCTGTCGCCGTGCCGCCAGCTCGGCCTCCTCGCCGGGTTGCGGCGCAAGCGCGTCGAGCTCCTCGACGGCATGGCGCAGATAATCGGCGTCGCGGCGCGCCTTCTCGATGCGCGCGCGCTGCGTGTCGAGCGCCTTGCGCGCCTGCGACACGGTGGCAGCTGCGTCGCGTACGGCGGCGACGGCGGATTCATGCCCGCCATAGGCGTCGAGAATCGCGCGATGGGTCGCCGGATCGATCATGGCGCGGTCATCATGCTGGCCGTGGATCTCGACCAGTTTCGTGCCCACCGCGCGCAGAACCTGGACACTGACCGCCTGATCATTGATGAAGGCGCGGGTACGCCCATCCGCCATCTGCATCCGGCGCAGGATCAGGTCGCCCTCGGTATCGATATCCGCTTCCGCCGCGATGGCGCGGGCGGGATGGTTCGTCTCGACATCGAACACGGCTGTAATCTGCCCCTGCGATTCGCCGTGGCGCACGAGCGACCCGTCGCCGCGCCCGCCCAGCGCCAGGGCGAAGGCGTCGAGAAGGATCGACTTGCCGGCACCGGTCTCGCCGGTGAGCACGCTCAGCCCGGCATCGAACTGGAGCTCGAGCCGGTCGATCAGGACGATGTCGCGGATCGAGAGCTGAACCAGCATGGGTTTTGCCGGTTCTAGAAGCTGATCAGGCCGCGCGTGAAATCGGCGAAGGCACGGCTGATCCATGATTGCCGGTTCTCGCGCGGTTCCAGGCCGCCCGATTCGAGCAGCACATAGGCATCGCGATACCAGCGGCTCTCGGGGAAATTATGCCCCAGAACCGCAGCCGCCGTCTGCGCTTCATCCGTAATACCGAGCGCGAAATACGCCTCGGTCAGGCGCGAGAGCGCCTCCTCGACATGGCGCGTCGTCTGATACTCGGAGACCACATTGCGGAAGCGGTTGATCGCGCCGGTATAATTGCGCTGGTTCAAATAAAAGCGCCCGACTTCCATCTCCTTGCCGGCGAGCTGATCATAGGCCAGCAACAGCTTGGCCTGAGCATCCTCGACATATTCCGAGTCGGGATAACGGTCGATCAGTTCCTGGAATGCGAGGATGGCACGCTGCGTGCGTTCCTGATCACGCGTGATATCCGGAATCTGGTCATAATAGGCCATGGCCATGATGTATTGCGCATAGGCTGCGTCTTCGCTACCGGGATACTGGCGCAGGTAGCCTTGGGCCACACCGATCGCATCATCATAGGCGTTGGCGCTGTAATAGGCGAAGGCCTTCATCACCAGCGCTTTTCTTGCCCAGTCCGAGACCGGATACTGGTCCTCGAGATCGGTGAAGCTCTCGATCGCGCGCTGGTAATCCCGGCTCTCGATCCCGGCGAGGCCCTGATTGTAGAGCTCCTCAGCCGGCTTCTGCTCGATGATCTCGGGCGTGTAACGCTCCGCGCGATCGAACGGATTGAGCGACGTCATGGTATCGCAACCGGCAAGGGCTAGCCCCAGACCAGCGACGACGAGCGCGCGGGAGATACCCGCTTTTGCGCCGAAAAACGCATTCGCGAAAGACATGCTCCGTCAAACCTCCGAAATCCTGACGTCGCCCGAGCTGCGCCGTCGAGGCTGTTTAGCGCAGCCGCGCCCGCGACGCAAAGGCTGATCGCACCCCGTCATGCAGGAAGCACGGTACCGAAGCAACGGCGCGACATGCGAGCACGTATTTGGCTGGTGGACGGTTCAGCGAAGGGAATTGCCGAAGGCCGGTGCGCCGACATTGCTCGCAGCATGTTCACGGCGCGGTGCGAGCTCCACCAGTTCGTAGTTGGCGCGATCCGAGAACAAGGCTTCGAGAACGGCGAAATTGAGGCGGTGACCGCCGCAATAGGAGCGATAGGAACCGAGGATGGGGTACCCGGCGAGGGCAAGATCGCCGATCGCATCCAGCAACTTGTGGCGGACGAACTCGTCGGGAAAGCGCAGGCCTTCCGGGTTGACGACACCGTCTTCCGAGACCGCGACCGTGTTATCGAGCGAGGCGCCGAGCGCAAAACCGACTTTCCACAGATGTTCGACATCGCGCATGAAGCCGAAGGTGCGGGCACGGGCGATATCACGGCGGAAGGCCCGGGGATGTGATTCGTGCACCCAGCGCTGCCGGCCGATCGCGGAATCGGTGAAGTCGATCTCGACATCGAGGCGCAGGGGGGCGTCATGCGGGGTGAGTTCCGCGAAGGCCTTGCCGGAATCGACCCGTACGGGACGGCGGATGCGCAGGGCGCGGCGCGGCGCCTCGGTCGCGACGAGGCCGACTGCATCGATTGCATCGACGAAGGGCGCCGCACTGCCATCGACGATCGGCAGTTCCGGACCATCGATCTCGACCAGCACGTTGTCCACACCGAGCCCGGACAGGGCCGCCATCAAATGCTCGATCGTGGCGACAGCGCCGGTATTGCGGTCGCCGACGACGGTGCACAGCTCCGTCGCCGCGACATTCATGTGCCGCGCATCGATCAGGCGATCAACGCCGTTGGGAAGATTGGTGCGGAGAAAGACGATGCCGTGATCCGCATCGGCAGGGTGGAGAGCCATCTTCACGCTGTCGCCGGAATGAACCCCGATCCCCGACACGACCGTCGAGGAAGCCAGCGTGTTCTGATGCGTTTGTTTCATTATGCTCACCTCGGCAAGAGCCGTCACCGGAAATCGCTTCCCGTGCCACGATCAGACCCTGTCCGTTGTTGATGCCCCGACACGGCGTATGTGCCGTGTGACCCGTTGTTATCTGGACGCACCATAATCATGGCAGACGTGCAGGCCAAATCACGCTTTCTTTCGCTCTGTTACAATTGATACGAAATTTGAGGCTATCGCTAATGTATTGAAATATTTTGTTTTTTAAAGAAAACCGCCCCGGATGATCGATCCGGGGCGGATTGTGTTCAAGCGATGGCCCGAAGATGACGCCGACTCACTGCGCCTGTCTGCGCAGGAAGGCCGGGATTTCCAGCTGATCGTCATCGAGGCTGCGTGCCGGGGCCTGGCCGCGGCCATGGGCGTCCAGCTGTCCCTGAGCCGGGCGATATCCCTGCGGCGCCGCTGGACGTTTGGCGAATTCCGCATGGGCCGGCGACATGCCGGGCGCTGCCGGGCGCTGTGCCGGGGGCTGGGGCTGCAGCTGCGCGGCAGCCTGCCGGGGAGCCTGAGCCGGTGCGCTCGGCGCGGTTGCGGGCATCCCGCCGGCATGAGCGGAATGCTCCTGACGCGGCGCCGGCTCCGGCTGATGGCCGTGATCACGCCCGTATTCATGCCCGTATTCATGCCCGTATTCATGCCCATGATCATGGCCGTGCACCGGCTGCTGATTCTCCTCACGGCGTCCGAAACCGACCGTGGCCAGGCGCTGCAACAGGCTCGGGCGCTTGCCTTCGGCCTCATGATGCGCCCGGATCTGGTTCTGGGCCGGGACCGGCAATTCGTCCACACGCGGCATGCGCGGTGCCCGCAGCACCTGCTCGGGCTGTGGCGGCATGAAGGGCGCGTCGTGGCCCTGTTGCCCGGCCGAATGAGGCATTTCGGTGGAGGCTGCGGAGACCGGCGCATTGGCAGCGACAGAGGGCTTCTGCGGCGCAGCGGGTTGAGGCGTGGGCTGCTGCGGCGCGGGCTGTGCTGCCGCCTGCGCTGCGGGAGCCTGCTCGGCCACGGGGGCGAAGCGTGCGACCGGCGCCTGCGGTGCGGGCTGTTGCGCGCGGACCTGTTCCTGCTGCGGCGGGTTCGTTTCACCCTGCGGCTTGGCCGAAGGTTCGGCGAGCGCCTGCGCGACGGCGGCGGACGGATCGGGGCGTGGCGCCTGTGCCGGCGCTGCGGCTTCTGACCTGGTCGCGTCATCCGCCGGCTCAACCGGGGTTTCCGAAGCGGGCTGCGCAGCCGCAACGGGAGAGGCTTCGGCGGGCTTGTTCCCCTGAACCAGTGAACGCTGCGCCGCCGCCTGGGCGGCCCGGGCACGGGCCTCGGCGCGCAGCCGCTCGGCCACTTCCGCGATGCGCTGCTCGGTCGCCGTCACCTCACCGGCATCGACACCGACTTCGTGGTCGATCCCCGTGGCGACAACGGAGACGCGAATCACGCCCTCGAGGCCTTCGTCGAAGGTGGCGCCGAGAATGATGTTGGCTTCCGAATCGACCTCCTCGCGGATGCGCGTAGCGGCTTCGTCGACTTCGTAGAGCGTCAGGTCCGGGCCGCCGGTGATCGAGATCAGCAGGCCGCGTGCGCCACGCATGGAGACGTCGTCGAGCAGCGGATTGGCGATGGCCGCCGCCGCAGCGGTCATGGCGCGATCCTCGCCGCTGGCTTCGCCGGTGCCCATCATGGCCTTGCCCATGCCGCGCATGATCGCGCGGACATCGGCGAAATCGAGATTGATCAGACCTTCCTTGACCATCAGATCGGTGATGCAGGCCACGCCGGAATAAAGCACCTGGTCGGCCATGGCGAAGGCATCGGCGAAGGTGGTCTTCTCGTTGGCGACGCGGAACAGGTTTTGATTTGGAATCACGATCAGCGTGTCGACCGATTGCTGCAATTCCTGAATGCCCGATTCGGCCAGGCGCATGCGGCGCGAGCCCTCGAACTGGAAGGGCTTGGTCACCACACCCACGGTGAGGATGCCCATCTCGCGGGCCGCCTGGGCGATGACCGGGGCGGCACCCGTGCCCGTACCACCGCCCATCCCGGCGGTGATGAAGGCCATGTGCGCACCCGAGAGCTGATCGCGAATCTCGTCGATCACCTCTTCCGCCGCCGCGCGCCCGATATCGGGCTGCGAGCCGGCGCCGAGACCCTCGGTCACGGCGATGCCCATCTGGATGAGACGCTGTGCCTTGGACGAGGTGAGCGCCTGGGCGTCGGTATTCGCCACGACGAAATCGACGCCCTGAAGCCCCGATTCGATCATGTTGTTGACCGCATTGCCGCCCGCGCCGCCGACGCCGAAGACGGTGATGTGCGGCTTGAGTTCCCGGATTTCCGGAGCTTGCAGACTGATTGCCATGACTTCGTGCCCTCTCGGCCCCCTCGTGGCCTTTTCCGTGACCCGGCGCAGCGGACCGCGCCTTACGCTTTCATCCCCGGTTCCGATGCGGCTGCGCCGGATCCGGATGCTTGACTTGACCTCTAGAAACTCTCCCGCAGCCAGCGCCCTACCCGCGAGAGATAGCCGTCGGTTCCGGTTCCTGCGAAAAATCCGCCATTGCGCATGTCGAAATACTCTTCATGCGCGATCTGCGGATAGACGAGCAGCCCCGTCGCCGCCGCGAAGGCCGGGCCTTTCGCAGCTTCTGGCAGGGCCTTGATGCCGAGCGGGCGACCGATGCGGACCTGCCCCTCGAGAATGCGGGCGGCCTGTTGAGGCAGCCCGGCCAGCTGTGACGCCCCTCCGGTAAGCACCACGCGCCGACCCGGGCGCGGCGTGAAACCCACGGCGGCGAGGCGGTCGCGCGCCAGTTCCAGAATTTCCTCGATACGCGGCTGGACGATCTTCACCAGCTGCGATTTTGGCAGATGCTTCCTGGCGCTGCGCTCGTCGTCGCCGATCTGCGGCACCGTGAACAGGTCGCGCTCGTCGGTTTGGTCGGCCATGGCCGATCCATGCACCAGCTTGAGCCGCTCGGCCGCCGCGATCCCGGTGGAGAGGCCGCGCGCAATATCCATGGTGACGTGATGGCCGCCCACTGCGAACGCATCGACATGGGCCAGATGGCCGTTCTCGAAGACTGAAATCCCGGTCGCGCCGCCACCGCAATCGATCACCACGGCCCCCATTTCGCTCTCGTCATCAGCGAGGGCGGAAAGCCCGGCGGCAAACGGCGAAGCGACCACGGCCTCGACCCCGAGATGGCAACGCTCCACCGCGAGCATGAGATTGCGCACCGCTGCCGACTGCGCCGAAACCACATGCAGGGCGACGCCGAGATTGTCACCGATCATGCCGGCCGGATCGGCGATGTCGGACTGTGCGTCGAGGCTGTAGCGCGTCGGCAGGGCGTGGACGGCGATGCGCTCCTGCGCGATCCCGTCCGTCGCCGCCAGACGCAGCACCCGGGCGCGATCCTCCTCGCCGACCGGGCCGCCGCGTACCGAGATCTGGGCCTCGAAATGCTGCGAACCGAGGCGCGCGCCCGACAGGCCGAGAATCACCGACTGGATTTCCACCCGCGCCATGCGCTCGGCGGCATGCACCGCCTGGCGAATCGCGTTCTCCGCCGCTTCCAGGTCGACGACGACGCCGCCCTTGAGGCCTTGCGAACGGTGGTGGCCGATCCCGACGACGCGCACCAGATGGCTGCGCCGGCGCAGGGTCTCGATCCCTTCCCAGGGCTGGAGCTGCGCGACGATGCAGACGACCTTCGTGGTGCCGATATCGAGCACGGAGAGCATGGTGGAACGCCGCGGTGGCAGTGGTTTCAGGCGCGGCGTCATGTTCTGATTCAGGGGATTGGTCGGGCTCATGTGCGCACCTCCCGACCACGCAGGGGACGTTTGCGCATCTCCGACTCATAGGCGGACCACGATTCCGCTGTCAGCCGCACAACCACACGATCCGGCATGCGCAGATCAATGGCGATCACGTCCTTTTCAAGAAGGTCATGCTCAGCATCAAGGCGCGCGAGCCGCTGCAGCGCTTCGGCCGGCTCGTCTTCAGGCAGGCGCACATCCATGCCGTTATCGAGCTTGAGCGTCCAGCGCCGCTCGGCGACGAGTGTCCCGGCCCGTATGCGCTGGCTCAGCGCGCCGGCGGCATCGATCAGCTCGAAATATTCCGCAAGACGCGTCTGCGCGCCTTCACCGACGACCTGCGGAAGCGGCAGATAGCGCGGATCGGGGCGGAAATAGTCGATCACCTCCCCGTCCATGGCGATGACATAGACGTTGCCATCCACCTGCCACAGGGCGAAGGGTTCGCGTTCGACCACATTGATGACGACGCCGTCAGGGTAGAGCTTGCGCACAGTGGCGCTGTGCACGAGCGGCAGCGATTCGAGTGATTCGCGCGCCGTCGTGACATTAAGGAAGGGCAGGGCGACGCGGGGGTCGATCCCCGCAGCATTGAGGATTTCGCGCTCGCGCAACTGGATCAGGCCGGTCATGGCGATCTCGGAAATGCCGAAACCGAAGATCTGCGCGGCGATATGATGCGGGCGCCCGCGCTCCTCGAAGAACTGCGCAATCTGTCCGCTTGCGGCGAGGCCGGTCACGGCTGTGGTGCCGAAGAAGCCGAGTGCGAGCCACAGGCCGACGAAACGCGGCAATTGCCGCTCCAGCCGTTCCAGCGCATTGCGCGGACGGGCCCGGCGCGCAGGATCGCGATAGCGGGTGAAGGGAAGCGCACCGAAGGTCAGCGAGGCGAGACGCTGCAGCACGCGCCGCCCGGGGCCGGTTCCGGTCTCACCCGGAGCCTGCCGCGCACGCGCATCCGCTCGACCGGGCGCACCGGTCTTCAGCGGTTCAAACTGGCGTCCTCGACCATCCATCGTACAAGCTCACCAAATGATATGCCCTTGTGGGCGGCGATTTCGGGCACCAGGCTCGTCTCGGTCATGCCGGGCTGCGTGTTGACTTCCAGAGCGACGAGGAGGCCGCTTCCGCCCGGCCCGTCATCGTATCGGAAGTCTGTGCGACTCACCCCGCGGCACCCGAGAGATTGATGCGCCGTTAACGCCAACTGTTGAATGTGTTGGTAAATATTCGGTTTAATTTCCGCAGGCAGGACGTGGATCGAGCCGCCTTTCGCATATTTCGCGTCGTAGTCGTAGAAGCCACCCGTCGCGGGCTTGATCTCGATGATGTCGAGGGCTGTGTCGCCCATCACCGCGCAGGTCAGTTCACGGCCTGCAACATATTGCTCTGCAAGCACTTCATCGCCGAAGCTCCAATCCGTTCCGCTCAGTTCCTGCGGTGGCGGACGGGCTTCGTCGCGTACAATGATGACCCCGAAGGAAGAGCCCTCGGCGATCGGCTTGATCACATAGGGCGGCTCCAGCACATGCGTTTGCGCCACCGCGAACCGGTTAACGACTTTCCCCACGGGAACGGGCACGCCGGCCGCCGCCATCACGGTCTTGGCCTTGACCTTGTCCATGGCCAGAGCCGAGGCGAGCACCCCGGAATGCGTGTAGGGAATGCGCAGATATTCGAGCAGGCCCTGGATGCGCCCGTCCTCGCCCATCGGCCCGTGCAGGGCGTTGAAGGCGATATCGGGTCGCAATGCCGCGAGCGCGGAGGCGACGTCGGGCGTGACATCAAGCCGCGTCACCCGGTAGCCCTCGCCCTCCAGCGCATCGGCGCAGGCGGCGCCGCTCTTCAGGCTGACCTCCCGCTCGGCGGACCAGCCGCCCATCAAGACCACGACATGTTTCATCACGCACTCCACCGCGCCGGTCTCGAGGCGACGCATGGCGCCATGTCCGCATCCGGCAAGAATGCGTTAAGCATGAGGCCGCATGGTTTCCGGATGGTAAATAGCCCGGCGGATTGAGGCTGCGGGTCAGCCCGGCGGCTGCCGGTCCTGCAGGATCACCTCGCGATGCGGGTAGGGGATCTTCACGCCTGCTTTCTCGAATGCGTCCCACAGGGCGAGGAAGACCTGGCCGCGCACATTGGTGAGACCGTTGCGCGGGTCGGCGATCCAGAAACGCAGCACGAAATCGAGGGAGGAATCGCCGAAGCCGAGCAGATGGCACACGGGTGCGGGCTGCGTCTGCACCCGCTCGACGATGCCGGCGGCTTCTGCGGCGAGCGCGCGGACGCGATGCGGGTCACTGTCATAGGAGACCCCGAAATTCGCGTCGATGCGCACGAAATTGTCGCTGAAGGACCAGTTGATCACCCGATTGGTGATGAAATCCTCGTTCGGGATCAGGAACTCGACGCCGTCGCGGGTGACGATCGAGACGAAGCGCGCACGGATCGAGCGCACCCAGCCGACCTTGTCCCCGAGCGAGATCGTATCCCCCGGCTTTATCGACTTGTCGGCCAGGATGATGATGCCGGAGAGATAATTTGAGACCACCTTCTGCAGGCCGAAACCGATGCCCACGCCGAGCGCGCCGGAGAATACCGTCAGCGCCGTCAGGTCGATACCGATCGAAGTCAGTGCGATCACAGTGGCGAGCACGATCAGGCCGATGCGAACCAGCTTGCCGATCAGCACACGCAGGCTGGGCGTCAGCTCCTCGGTATGGTTTAGCCGATCCTCGATTACCCGCCCGAGCACGACCGCGACCCAGAGTGCTGCCGCGACGATGAAGCCCGCCTGCAGCATCACCAGCAAGGACAGTCGCATCCCGCCGATTTCCATCGCCGTGGCGTCGAGACCGCTCGCGAGCGGCGCCCACAGACCCGTTAGACGCAAGGCGACGAAGCTCCAGGCCAGGATGGCCGCGAGGCGGCCGACCACCCGATTGCGGATCAGGCGCGTGACGATGGAGATCAGCACCCAGGCGCTGGCGAGCGCGGCGGCCAGGAAGACCAGGTGGGCATCGAGGGCGAAGTCAGCTGCGCGAATGGCGGCATAGGCCAGCCAGAGCAGAGCGGCCAGCGTGATCGTCACCATGCGCCGCATGATGATCACGGCCAGCCGCAAAAGGCTGATATTCTCGCGGATGCGCCGTGCATGGCGCTCGAAACGCAATTCGAACCGCCGCCCCACGGCAAAGGCGATCACCCCGATCATCGCAATCAGGAGGATCTGGCCGATGACCAGCGGATCGACGAGCTGCGCCAGCAAGGCGGCAGCGAAATCGGTCAGCAGCTGCGGATCCGGCGGTTCGATACGGGTTGGTAAGGGAACGGTCATCCCGGAGCTTCAGGCGGGCGCGTCATTCGCCTTCCTCTGACACCGGATGGCCCAGTTCCGCAAGACCTTCCTCAAGGTAATCGCCGAGCAGTGGCATGCCCATCAGGTAATCGGCATTCTTGTCGCCGTGGCGATCCACGGCCAGCGCGCGTGCCTCCTCGAAGCTGGTGCGATCGAAATCGCCGCGTCCGAGCCACGCAAGGGCGATCAGATCGACCGCTTCGCTGTCATTGAGGCCGTTGATCACGGCCCGCAGCTCGGGGCCGGTATTGTCATCGCGGCGGCTCTCCAGGATGCGCATCTCGTCGTCATCGATCGGATTCGAGGCGTCGGAACTGGCGCCGGGGGCGACTTTCACGTCATAGGCGCGCGCATGCAGAACGATTTCGTGCACCATGCTCACGCTGATATTGAGGTCGACGGGGCTTTCGTCGCGAATGGTCATGAACTGATCCTCTCTTATGTCGCGCGCAGCCAGGCGCGGGCCTCGGCTTCCTCGCCGTGGTGGAATTCCCGGTGCTCACCACCCGTGAAAAACTCGGTAATGCGCGCCACAAGGCGCTCGCCGGACCTATCGACAATCAGGGCGACGCGCGCCGTCTCGTCGCGATGCCGGGCGAGGAAGGAGAGTTCCTCCCAGGCCGCCATCGGCTCGACACTCTCCAGACCCAGGAGCTCCACAAGAAGCCTGAGCGGCTTGCGCTCCGAAAACAGGCGGTCGAGCTGCGGGATCGCCTGCTCGACTTCATGGGAAGTGACGATCCCCGACAACCGCAGCCGCACGATGTCGCTCGCATAGCTTTCGTTGATTTCCAGCAACCCGCTTTCTCCTTCTCGCCTGCTTTCGGTGCGCCCGCGCCCCGCCTTCCCGACAGATTTTTCGTCGTTCGCGTCCCGTGACAACCCCCGAACCCCGGCTCGGGTTCGAGGCCGTGCAGCATCTGACAAAATGCTATATGATACGCGCGTTCGCGCCATCGGGGGCATTCCCGATCAGCGCTTTCAGGGCGGATGAATACGTGAGCGAATCAACCGGCACCCCTTTCTCGGGAAGAACGACGCCTTTGCCGGGGCGCCCGTTCGGATTCGGGCCCGGGGAATGGAGTGGCGCCTTCGGCGATCTCGGCACGCTCCTGCCGCTGACACTC
>NZ_DATGCW010000237.1:0-5610 GCF_035311605.1 Saliniramus sp. | reverse complement strand
GTGGTCTCGAACAATGCCGGCATTGACGGCGCCGGCCTCGGCCTGCTGCTTGAGACGCGCCAGATCCGCAAGATGATCTCGTCCTATGTCGGCGAGAACAAGCTGTTCGCGCAGCAATATCTGGCCGGCGAGCTCGAGCTCGAATTCAACCCGCAGGGCACTCTGGCCGAGCGCATCCGCGCTGGCGGTGCCGGCATCCCCGCCTTCTTCACCAAGACTGGGGTGGGCACGCTGATCGCCGAGGGCAAGGAAGTGCGCCATTTCGACGGGCATGATTACGTGATGGAGACGGGGCTGTTCGCCGATGTCTCGCTCGTGCATGCTTGGAAGGGCGACACGGAAGGCAACCTGATCTATCGCAAGACCGCGCGCAACTTCAATCCGATGATGGCCACCGCCTCGCGCATGACGATCGCGCAGGTGGAGCATCTGGTGGAGCCGGGTGCGCTCGATCCTGACCACATCATCACGCCGGGCATCTACGTCAAGCGCATGATCCATGTGCCGGATGTCGAGAAGATGATCGAGAAGCGTACCACCCGCGAAAAGCCCGCAGCCTGAATCACGCGTGAAGGAGAACAATCATGGCCTGGACCCGTGAACAGATGGCCGCGCGCGCCGCGAAGGAATTGCGCGACGGCTTCTACGTCAATCTCGGCATCGGCATTCCGACGCTGGTCTCGAATTACATCCCCGAAGGCATGAGCGTGCAGCTGCAGAGCGAGAACGGCATGCTCGGCATGGGCCCCTTTCCCTATGAGGGCGAGGAGGATCCCGATCTGATCAATGCCGGCAAGCAGACCGTGACGGAACTGCCGACAACGAGCTTCTTCTCGTCAGCGGACAGTTTCGCCATGGTGCGTGGCGGCCATATCGACCTGTCCATCCTCGGCGCCATGCAGGTGGCCGAGAACGGCGATCTCGCCAACTGGATGATCCCCGGCAAGATGGTCAAGGGCATGGGCGGCGCGATGGATCTCGTCGCCGGCGTCAAGAAGGTCGTGGTGGTGATGGAGCATGTCGCCAAGGGCAAGGACGGCTCGGAATCGCCGAAGCTCCTCAAGGCCTGCGACCTGCCGCTGACCGGCACCCGCGTCGTCGACATGGTGATCACCGATCTCGGCGTCTTCTCCATCGACAAGGAGGGCGATGGCGGCATGACCCTGATCGAGCTGGCCGACGGCGTCAGCGTCGATGAGATCAAGGCGAAAACCGAAGCCGCGTTCAAGGTCGCGGTGTGAGTGGCGGCTGCGTCCGAGAATGAAAACGGCCTGCCGGGTGGCAGGCCGTATACGTTCAAGATCAGAGAAGAGTGCTCAGAGGGTGTATTTCCAAGACATAATCGTTCCTTTCACGAACCGCATTCTTTGATAGCGAAGATAGCCGTTGCACCAGTCGGTTTCAAGGTGTCTTCCATTGGTCGTAGAGCCATTCCATGTCCTCCCAGATCGCGTCGACACTCGCTTTGCGCTCTCCATCGATCCAGGTTGAGAGAGATCGCCACGTCTTGCACACCACATAGTCGAACTGCTTGCGCATGAGCGGCTCGTCGACGAGGCCATGGCGGCAGCATGTCGCCATCTCCTCGATGAAGTTGAGGACGTGATTCACGTCGAGCTTGTTCTCATTGAGATAGGCGTTGAGTGCGCCAGCATCACCGTTCTTGTCGAGAATGCTCCTGAGGGTCGCGCGTGCCTCCCGCATCTCCGGATGATTCCAGCGTTCACCGAAACGGATCGCCTCCCGGCGCAACAGAAACGCGTCATGGGCTTCTTCACGCTGCTTGCGCAACTCCTCACGAGCATCGGCTCGCTGTTCCCGCTCGATTTCCGCGTCGCGGGTCGAGATCTGGAAGCCGAGAAGGCGTGCGGTGAAAAAGGCCGTGGTGATCTGCGCGGTCGCAGCGGCGCCCACGGCGAAAAACACCAGTGTTTCGATCGTGTCGCCCGAAACGGCCCAGAATACGATGGTAAGCAGAACCAGCACCAGAGCGGCCACAGCCGAAAACCTGATTGGGAAGTGAATGCTGACCTGGCTGATCTTATCTGTCGCTTGCATTGCTTCACGCCTCACTCAAAATTTAAAATTGTGTTTCTGTTTTCGTAAATCACAAATAAATTATGTCGAAAGTGCGACAGAATGTCCGGGTCGTCTCCCGCGCAATTTTGGCGGTGGTCGCGCTTTGAGCGACCATGATGGCATACAGATGGATCTGGCATACGCTCGCTGATCCGTACGGGCCGAAACCCGGCAATGAGGTTCAGGGTGCCTGGGAACGGCGGCGCTGCCCAAAAAAATCGAATCCGGTGCACGAAGGCCAATGACGACATCCCGATGCCCGTGAAAATCGGGTCCGGACGTAACCGGCCTGGCACTGATGCCGGCATGCCTTGCGGAGATTGTGAAGCCTAATCACCGCATGAGATGCGGCGATTGGGCTTGATCACTGCAACCGCCAGGAACCCGCTACGGCAAACCGAAGATCTTCAACACCCGTCATAGCAGCCGGTTCAAAGGGTGGGAGAATACGAACCCGGCCCCCTCTATCCCCTCACGCCGCCCGACGTTCCTTCCACCAGTCCTGCGCCTGATAGCTCCAGTAGGTCAGCTGCACTGCCGCCGTGCCGAAGGGGCCGCCGTTCCAGGCGAGGCCGAAGGGTTCGAACAGGCGGATGCGGTCGCTCTCGCCGGTGATCGCCTCGGCGACGACGCGTCCGCCGATCGTGCTGGTGTTGAGCCCATGGCCGCCGAAGGCGGTGCAGTAATAGACGCCATCGCGCAAGCGTCCGATCTGCGGCATCAGATGGCGCGCATAGGACATCAACCCTGACCATGCGATCTCCACGCGCAGATCCGACAATTGCGGATAGGTCGAGACCATCGTCTTGCGCAGGAGCGCGGCGAGGTCGCGCGGCTCGGCCCGGCGGGTGGTGATACGCCCGCCCCAGAGCAGCCGCCGACCGTCATCCACCAGGCGGTAATAATCATTCGCACGGCGGTTGTCCGAAATCGCGCAGGGGCTTGTGACGGCCTGCGCGATCCGCTCGGGTGCCGGCTCGGTGAGCAGCACATAGGTCGCGATCGGCAGATAGGCCCGGCGCAATTCCGGGACAAGATCAGTAGTATAGCCACCCCCGGCGAGGACGACGTCGCGCGCGCGCACGCTGCCACCGATCGTGCGCAGGCGTTTCTCCGGCGCATTGAGCACGGCGCCGATTGCCGCGCTGTTCTCGAAGATGGCACCACCATGGGCGATGATATCGCGGGCAACGGCTCTGGCATAGTTCAGCGGGTGAAAATGGAAGGCCTGCGGATCGTGGAGCGCATCGCAGTACTTGTCGGAGCGCAGGACTGCGCCGACGTCCTCGCGCGGCATATAGTCGAGATGATAGCCGAAATCGCGGGCGAGTTGATCACGACGCTGCATCAGCGCGTCACGAGCCGGATAGCGCATCACGCCGATCTTGCCGTGGACCGGCTTGCATGCGTCGCGCGCACCGAGCGCATCGACGTTTCCGCGCACCATGTCGGCCCCCTCGATCGAGAGCCGGTAGAGCGCTTTTGCGCGCTCGGCGCCGGTATAGAGCGATATCAGCGAGAGGCTGGCAGCGTAGCCCGGCGAAACAAAGCCGCCATTGCGCCCCGACGCGCCCCAGCCGACGCGTTCCGCTTCGAGCACGACGACGCGCTTGCCGGCGCGCGCGAGCTCCCGTGCCGCCGTCAGTCCGGCGAAGCCGCCACCGATGATGCAGACATCCGCTTCATGCTCGCCTTCGAGCATCGGATAAGCCGCCGTATCCGAGAGTGTGCGTGCGTACCAGCTGTCGATATAGCCCATGTATCGTCCTGCCTTGCGATTGCGTCGCAGGATTTAAGCGCATCTTGCGGCATTTCGCCATGGCGATGTGTGAAGGCGTCCAAGGCCGCAGCACCGCTCGACACCGATGCCGGGCGCAAATCCGGTCGCCTCAACCCGTCTTGGCCACGAGCCCGAGTTCCGAGAGCTTGGCGTGGATATCGGCGATGGAGCGTTTCAGCTTCAGGCTTATGACCGAATCGGTAACGCCTTCATTCACCATCTCCCGCAATTGCTGGACTTCCTCGTAGCTCCAGGGCCGATCGTGCAGCTTGTCATTGGCTGACATGGGAACCTCCTTGCAAACCGCGTCGTTCGAGACAGGTTAACGCCGCAGACCCTCGCTGGTTCGACGCGCCATTGCGCGCAGCCCTGCCGAATCTGTGGAGGGCGCTTTGCACGGCCTCCACATGGTGGAGTGCTGTGTTATCACCCCATCTGGTGCAATGCGGCGGGAGCGGGCATGACGGTCGGTGTGGATATGGGGGTGACGGGTCCGGGCGAGAGCCGGGCCATGCTGGATCTGGAGGAGCTTCTGGCCACGCGTCTGCTGGTCCAGGGCAATTCCGGCTCTGGCAAGTCGCATCTCCTGCGCCGGCTTCTCGAACAGAGCGCGCCCTGGGTGCAGCAGGCGGTGATCGATCCGGAGGGCGATTTCGTCACGCTGGCCGAGCGCTTCGGCCATATCGTCGTCGATGCCGAGCGCGGGGAGGCTGATCTCCAGCGCATCGCCGCGCGGGTGCGCCAGCACCGGGTTTCCGTCGTGCTCAATCTCGAAGGGCTTGAGGCCGAGCAGCAGATGCGCGCGGCGGCAGCCTTTCTCGGCGGGTTGTTCGATGCCGAGCGCGATCACTGGTACCCGATGCTCGTCGTCGTCGATGAGGCACAGCTCTTCGCGCCCACCGCTGCGGGCGAATTCTCCGACGATGCGCGCAAGGTCTCGCTCGGCGCCATGACCAATCTGATGTGTCGCGGGCGCAAGCGCGGGCTCGCCGGCGTCATTGCCACGCAGCGTCTCGCAAAGCTCGCCAAGAATGTCGCGGCCGAGGCCTCCAACTTCCTGATGGGGCGCACCTTTCTCGATATCGACATGATGCGCGCCGCCGATCTGCTTGGCATGGAGCGCCGGCAGGCGGAGGCATTCCGCGATCTCGCGCGCGGTCATTTCATCGCGCTCGGCCCCGCCCTGTCACGTCGCCCGATCCCGATTCGCATCGGCGATGTGGAAACGCAGGCGCGCTCGACTTCGCCGAAGCTGATGCCGCTGCCCGAGCAGCCTGCGGACGAGGCGCGCGATCTGATCTTCGCTCCGCCCACGGCCGAGGAGCGCGAACTCGAGCGCGAGCAGATCCAGCGCCGGCCCGCTCCTGCGCCGATGCCCTCGACCAACGATCTCCTGGCCCAGGTGGTACGCGAGCGCCCGGCCATGACGGCGCCCGAGGAACCTATTCATGATCCGCAGGCCCGCGAGGCGGGGCTCAACGCGGTGATGGGGGAGATCCTTTCCGATCAAGACGCGTCGTTTCGCTCGCATGCGGTGCTGTATCAGGATTTTCTGGTGCGCTGCCGGATCCGGCGCGTCCCCGGTGGCCCGCCCGATCTCGCAGAGTTCCGTCGTCGCCTTACCGTGGCGCGCGCGGGCGTCGATGCGCAAACCGCCGAGAACCCGCAATGGGACGAGGCTCTGCGTTGTGCCGAGGGGCTGCCCGAGGACATTCAGGGCGTCTATCTGCTTTTTGCCCGCGCGGCGCTCG
>NZ_DATGCW010000236.1:0-5115 GCF_035311605.1 Saliniramus sp. | reverse complement strand
CGCTTCTGCGACATCGATCTCGGCATCATCAGCCGCAAGACCGGACGGCTCCACCGCTTTGCCGCACCCCGGCCGGGGCGCGGCAAAGCGAGCCCGGAACAAACAGAGGAAACTGTCACCCATGTTGCCGGTCCATAATGTTACCCATGTCGCCGGTTGCACAATCATCGCCTACCCTCCCATCGGCCCAGCCCGCACCCGCCTCGATGCGCTCGGACCGGAACTGAGGGAGGCTGGCCTGCGGCTGGTGCGCATCCTGCGCCCGCCCCCTCTCCTTCTCGATCAACCGCATGATCCGCTGCTTCTTCCTCAGGCGGGCGGCGTCGAGGAGCATTTGGCCGGCCCAGCGGTAGACGTTGCGGGCTTCGACCTGTTCGCGCATCACGCGCATGCGTTCGCGCTGCTCGCTCGCCTCCATGGTCAGCGCCCAGTAGAACGCCTCGCCCATGGCGTGGGCGTCATAGGGGTTGACGATGAGGGCTTCGCCGAGTTCGCGCGAGGCGCCGGCGAAGGCGGAGAGGATGAGGACGCCCTGCTCGTCGTCGCGGGCGGCGACGAATTCCTTGGCGACGAGGTTCATGCCGTCATGCAGGGATGAGACGATGCACAGCTCGGCGGCGCGGAAGAGCTCGAACACCTCTTCCGGATCATGGTGGCGCGCCACCAGCTGAATGGCGTCGAAGGGCCCGCCATGGCGTTCGCTGATCTCGCGGGCGAGCGCCTCGGCCTCCTCCTGGAGGGATTTGTAATTGGCGAGCTTGGAGCGCGTCGGCGCCGCCGCCTGCATGAAGCAGAAGCGGCCGATCAGCTCGGGATGGGCGGTGAGCAGGGCATCGACGCCATGCATCCGGTCAAGGATGCCCTTGGTATAGTCGAAGCGCTCGATGCCGACCGCGAGCTGCACATCCTCGGGCAGGCCGAGGCGTTTGCGCACGGCCTTGCGGGCCTCCGGCACGGGCTTTTGCCCCTCCATCGCCGCAGGCGGCCATTCGATCGAGATCGGATAGGGCCGCACGAAGGCCTCGTAGCCCTTCAGCGTGATCGAATCGCTCTCGCGGTCAATGCGGCTCTCGATGACGCGGTCGACGGTCTCGATGAAGTTGTTGCAGTGGAACTGCGTGTGGAAGCCCAGAATCGAGGAGCCGAGCAGCCCGTCGATGATCTCCTCCTTGTAGGGGCAGATGCCGAAGGTCTCGGAATTCGGCCAGGGGATGTGCCAGAAGGTGATGATGGTGGCGTCCGGCAGCCGGTCGCGGATCATGCGCGGGGCCAGCGCGAGGTGATAATCCTGGATCAGCACGATGGGATCGGGGCGCTTCGCTTCGGCGACGACGGCCTCGGCAAAGCGCTCGTTGACTTCGCGATACATCCGCCAATCCGCCTCGCGGAAGACGGGGCGCACGAAGGCGATATGGCAGAGCGGCCACAGGCCCTCATTGGCGAAGCCGTAATAATAGCCCTCCTGCTCCTCATCCGTGAGCCAGATCCGGCGCAGGGTATAGGAGGGGTTGGAGGGTGGCACCATCACCCGGTCATGGCTGTCCACCGCCTCGCGGTCACCGGTGCCCGAGCCATGCGCGATCCAGGTGCCGCCGCAGGCGCGGGTGACGGGCTCGAGCGCCGAGACGAGGCCCGATGCCGGGCGCTGCACCTTCATCTCGCCGTTCTCGTCGAGATTGTGGATATAGGGCTCGCGGTTGGAGACCACGATCACCTCCGAGCCCGGCAGCTCGTTGGCGAGCGCGATGCGCAGGGTCTCCGGGTTCCATTCGGTATGGACCGTGTCGATGCTGCGGCGGGCGAAATCGAGCTCGGAGAGCGCCGCGCGGATCTCGGTGCCGATCTCCGTGGGCGTATGCTTGATATCCTCGGCGCGCCCCTCGCGCGCATCCTCGATGGCGCGGCGCACGGAGATCGTCCATGAGCGCATGATCCAGAAGGCGACGAGGGAGGCGAGCGCGGCACCGCCGAAGGCGACGCCAATGGCAGCGAGCAGCAGGAAGATCCGCGCCTGGCTGCGGCGCTCCTCGACATCGGCATAATCATGCAGGATGACGAAGCGCACATCCTCCGCCGGCGCGGAAAGCGGATAGGCCGCGACCATGGCCCGGATCCCGGCGTAATCGGCCCGGGTGAAGACCTCGCCGGCGCCGACGGCGATCTGCTCGCAGGAGAAACCCTCGGGCATGCCCGACGAGGCGAGGCGCAAATCACCGCCCTCGCACAGGCCGACGGCGAGCACGTCCTCGTCACCGGCCAGACGCTCCATCAGCGCGGCGAGACGCTCGCCATCCTCGGGCGCCCGCAGCGAGAGGACCTGGTCGCGCGCGGCGTTGAACAGCATCTGCGAGCGCATCTCGACATCGCGCTGCGCCCATTGGCTGACGAAAGCTGTAGCGAAGGGCCAGATGGCCAGAACGACGACAAGGGTGATCGCCAGAGCGATGACGCCGTATCTGATGGTGACGCGCAAAACCGAAACTCCCGCATCCGTGCCATCCGCCGCATGATGCAGGCGGGATCGCGAACCGATTTATCCCGCAGTTTCAACGTCGAGGCAAGAAATTCGTTTCCATCCTGATTTCATCTGAGGCAATGCTGGGCGGGTGGCGGGTTTTTTCTGTATAAATCCGTATGAAGCATGCATCTTTGCTGATGCGTAAGTATAAAACTGGAAAAGTTTCGGGTTTATACTTTTTAGGTGCTGGCACATCTGCGGGTTTCGCCGCTGCGCCGGGCACCCGTCTGAGGCGGCGGCGCCTTCGCGGGATTACCTGTGGATAACGTGGATATCGGGGAGAGGGCACAAAAGACACGGTTTTTCCGTCGCTTCGCATCCGGATTCATCGAATCGTCATACCGGCGCGGCGCTATGGGGGGCGATAAGACATGCCGCGCCCGGTTGAACAAGGCGTCGGGGGCGTCGCGTAGACGGAGGTGATCCGTGAGCGTCCATTACCTGCACTGCAGCAACGGCGTCGATCTGATCGTCGATCGCACCCCCTATCGGGCCCGGCGAATCGGAGACGCCTATCGTGAAGCGCTCAGGCGCGCCCGCCGCATCATGGCGGCAGCATCCTGGCAAAGGAATTGGGATGGCTGGTGCGTCCATATCTGCGACGAGGCCGGCGAAATCGCCTGCGTGCCCTTCTGCGAAGCGCAGCTGATCCCCTTCAGAAGGCACATTCCTCGAAGGCCGGAAGCACCGAGCCTTCCCAGCGCCCATGATACAGCGCCAGCAGCGCCTGGGCCCGGTTCGTCCCAGTCGCGACGATCTGCTCGAGCGGATCGAGGAAGCGGGTCTCGTCGCGTCCCAGTCTGTCAATGACGCCACGCGCTTCGAGCCCCTCGCGGGCGATGCGCAGGGTCTCGCGGGCGATCTCGTGGACGGTGTGGCCGCCGATCCGGGCGGAAAGCCCTTCGCGGGGGACGGCGTCGCGCAGGGCCTGACGCTCCTCGGCACTCCAGCCCTTGACGAGATCCCAGGCGGCATCGAGCGCGCCCTGATCGTAGAGCAGCCCGGTCCAGTAGGCGGGCATGGCGACGAGATGGCTGCGCGGGCCGGCATCGGCGCCGCGCATCTCCAGAAAACGCTTGAGGCGCACTTCGGGAAACACGGTCGAGACGTGGTTGGCCCAGTCGGATCGGCTGGCGCGCACGCCCGGCAATTGCGGCAGCTTGCCCTGCATCAGATCATGAAAGCTCTCGCCGGCGACGTCGTGATAGATGCCGTCGCGCATGACGAAATACATCGGCACGTCCATCACCCAATCGACATAGCGTTCATAGCCGAAGCCGTCCTCGAAGGCGCAGGGCATCATGCCGGTGCGGTGGGGATCGGTATCGGTCCAGATCTGCGAGCGCATCGAGAGGAAGCCGTTGGGCCGGCCCTCGGTGAAGGGGGAATTGGCGAACAACGCGGTGCAGATCGGCTGAAGCGCGAGCGAGACCCGCAGCTTCTTCACCATGTCGGCCTCGTCGGCATAGTCGAGGTTGACCTGCACGGTGGAGGTGCGCAGCATCATGTCGAGGCCCAGCCCGCCGACCCTCGGCATGTATCCCATCATGATGCGGTAGCGGCTTTTCGGCATGACCGGCGTATCGGCGCGGGTCCAGAGCGGGCTCATGGCGAGATCGAGGAAGCCGATGCCAAGCGGTTCGGCCACGCGTTGCAGTGCTTCAAGATGCGCGTCGAGCTCGGCCTGGGTCTCGTGCACATCGCTGACCAGCCCGCCCGAGAGTTCGAACTGGCCGCCCGGTTCGAGCGAGATGGCGCCGCCGCCCTCGCCCTCGAACAGGCCGATCAGGTTGCTGCCATCGGTGATCGGCTCCCAGTCGGTCTCGCGCATCAGCCCCGCGAGCAGGGCCTGCACGCCGCGATCGCCCGCATAGGGGACGGGGCTTTGATCGGCGCGGTAGAACGGGATCTTCTCGTGCTCCGTGCCGATGCGCCATTGGGCCTTCGGCTTCTCGCCGGCTTCTACCCAGGCGACGAGCTCGTCGCGGGATTCGATCGGCGTCGCGTCGGATACGTCACGGGCCATGCGCAGCTCTTTCTTCCAGCGCTTTCTTGCAGCGCTTTCACGATCGCCCGGGAGGGGCGCAGATTATGGGTGCTTGATACGGCGCCCGAACCGGCTTCGCAATCGCGCAGGATTGCCGATACCCGTTCGGGCACGCAGTATTATTGCATCAATGCAAGGTGATCAGACGGGCCAATCTTCCAGACGGTAGGCTGAATCCCAGAACATGTATTCGAGCTGCGTGGCGCGGCGATAGGCATCATGCATCTGCGCAATGTGCTTTGGTGACGCCCCGCCGGCGGCAGCGTCGGTGGTGGCGATCATGGCGCGCACCGCATCGTGGAATTCCTCGCCGGCATAGGTGTCGATCCAGGCCTGGTAGGGATTGTTTGCGCTGGCGCGGGCATGGATGTCACGCCCGATCTCGGCATAGATCCAGAAGCAGGGCAGGAGGGCGGCGAGGGCCACCTCGTAGGGCTCGCTCCAGGCGCTGGCCAGCAGATAGGAAACGTAATGGCTGCAGCCGGGTGAGACCGGTGTGGTCTCGAACATATCCTGTGTGATGCCGAAATCATCGAAGAACGAACCGTGC